>CALVSV010000038.1 GCA_944359595.1 uncultured Bacilli bacterium | reverse complement strand
AGCTTTTTTAAAGATTGACAATTGGAAAACATATATTGCATATTAGTAACATTAGATGTATCAAAACTACTTACATCTAACTCTGTTAAAGAGTTACATCCAGAAAACATACAATACATAGTTCTAATATTAGATGTATTAAATTTTGAAACATCTAATTTTTTTAGTAAATTGCAACCATAAAACATACAATAAAAATTATCTGACTTACTAGTATTAATACTACTTATATTAACATATTCTAATTGTTTACATAAATAGAATAAACCATTAAAATCCTTGATATTAGAAGTATCAAAATATTTTAAATCTAATTCTTTTATGCTCTGACACTCCCTAAACATTAAACCAATATTAGTAACATTATCGGTTCTAAAAACCTTACCAAAGTTTATACTTTCGACATTTTCAAAACCAAAGAAAAAATTATTACAATTACTTGCAAAAATATAATCTTTATTAGTACCAACATATAGGTGATATGTGTTATCCTCATTACTTTCTAACCAAGCAATTATACTCTTATCACCATCTACTGACATATCCCAGTAGTTAACTCCTGTTCCATTACTTAAATTAACTGCATTATCTAAATTTATATAATCTATAAAATCTACTTGTTTTATATTTTTCTTGTATTCATCTATCCAAAAATATCTTAAATCAGTACTCTCGTAATCATTATATGCTTTTATCATATTAGTTTTAGTTATCTTCTTGCCTTCAACTACAACTTTCATATCTATGTTATTACCTACTACATAGTTTTGATTATTATCATTATCTTCTATATAAACATATAGTATATAGTTTTTTGTTTTACTAGGCTCATAATATAATTCATCTCTTAATAATAAATCATCACCAGCGTTAGAGTTTGTAAAACTACCATCAACTAATTCAAAATCGTTTTCATATAATTTATATTTTAAATCATTTTTAATATTATCAGAAATACTGTTAATATGTAGTTTTACTTCACTCATAATATCTACATCATTAATATTACTTATACTAAATTCTAGTTTATAAGCTTTATCTAATACTTCATCTTCTTTAATTGGTTTAAGGCTAGTTTTAACCTCACTTCCTTCAACATAATCTATTTCAAGAGAACCAATTACTAGTTCCTTATCTACTTTAGTAACACTTCTAAAGAAAGCAAAACTTATACCAACTAACAAAACAACTAATATAAATGTTATTACTATTATAATAATATTTTTCTTTTTCATAACTTACTCCTTTAAAGGAGAAAAAAATAAGGTATTTTTTATTTAAAAATCTAAAAATACCCCCCCCGAACATACGTTCGTGCTCGGGAAGGATATTTTTTTCTCGCGATCATCTTTACAATTAGATTATATCATTTTTATATTAATTAGCAAGTATTATTTTATAAATATTCTTCTATTTTACTATATATATCTTTTTTTCCATCTTTTGATAAGCTTGAAAACAAAACTAAATTATCACCATGTACTATATCTAATTCTTTTAAAATAATTTGTTTATATTTTTCCCAATTAGTTTTAGAAATTTTATCTACTTTAGTAGCTACTATGGTTACTGGTAAATTATAATATTTTAAATAATTATACATTAAAATATCATTTTTACTAGGTTTATGTCTAAAATCTATAAGCATAAATACATGCTTTAAATTTTGTCTATTAGTTAAGTAGTCTTCAACCATCTTACCAAATTTTTCTTGAATAGTTTTACTTGTTAGTGCATACCCGTATCCTGGTACATCTACAAAGTAAAATTCTTCGTTAACATAATAAAAATTAAGTGTTTGAGTTTTCCCAGGGCGTGATGATGTTTTTGCATAATTTTTTCTATTTATTAATGTATTGATAAAACTAGATTTACCAACGTTACTTTTACCCACAATTAAAAATTCGGGTTTTATATCTTCTGGATATTGGCTAGTTCTAACCGCACTAACCTTAATTTCAACACTACTTATTTTCAAGTTCATCACCTCTAAAATTTTTACATAATTCATCTAAATCTTTAAGTAAATTATCCACTTCTTCAACTGTTTTTACACGAGCCCCACTTGCTAAAGCGTGACCCCCTCCATTATATTTTGATGCAATTTCATTAATAACTGGTCCTCTAGATCTCATTGTTATCCTATATATTTCGTTCTTAACATCGTGAGAAATAAATACCCATACTATAATTTCATTTATATAGTTGAAATTGTTAATCATATTTCCAGGGCTTGCTGCATCTACACCAAATTCTTTAATTACATCTTCATTAATTTTAATATACCCAAGACCATTTTCAGTAACTGTCATATTTTGAGCAATGTATCCTTCTATTCTAACCTCTTTAAGCGGTCTTTTATATAAGTCATTATAAAGAGGTATAAAATCAAGTTTTGTATTGCTTATTAGTTTATGAACTAAATTAAAAGTTTTATATGTTGTATTAATTGTTGTAAACCTATTTGTGTCACTTACTATTCCTTGAAATAAAAGTTTTGCTGCATCTATATTTATATCTAACTTAGTTGAATATGCAAAATCAAGTATTATTTCACATGTTGAGCTAGCCGTTTCATCAATATATTCTATATCGCAAAACCTTTCAACAAATGGATGATGATCAATTTTTATTGTAAAAGAAAATTGATCAAAATTTTCTATATCTACTCTTTTTAAATCTGGTGTGTCTAATACTATTAATAAAGTATTATCTAAGTTTTCTGGTAATTTATTTAAAACACCCATATACTTAAATTTTGAAGCATTAATACCTACTGCATAAACATCCTTTTTAGGATAATTACTTTGTATTATTGATTTGAGCGCTAATGATGACGCTAAAGCATCGGGATCTACTCTTAGATGTCTAGCTATAACAATATTATTATATTTTTTTATATATTTAATTATATCTTTAAATGTTGTCATATTATTTATTAGTAACTAGTTTCATTGTATCTTGTGCTATTATCAATTCTTTATCTGTTTTAATTATTTAACATTTTATTTTTTAGTCTTCTGTTGAATT
>CALVSV010000037.1 GCA_944359595.1 uncultured Bacilli bacterium | reverse complement strand
ATAATTCCTCCACTTTTTGTGAATCATATAATTCTTTATATATGTTAGATGTTTTTAATAATTGTTCATGTGTACCAATATTATCAATACATCCTTTATCCAATACAATTATTTTATCAAAATTTTTTATATTGGCTATTCTTTGTGTAACGACGATTACAGTTTTATTTTTTAAATATTTTAAAACATTTTTGATAATATAATTTGAATTTTTATAATCTATTGAGTTAGTCGGATCATCAAAAATATATATTTTAGCGTCTTTTAGTAAAGTTCTCGCTACTACAAGTCGTCTTGCTTGCCCTCCACTTAAATTTTTTCCATCTTCTGCCATAAAAATATTGTTTGTTTTTATAAACGAAGATACTTTACTAATGTTTAATATTTTTTTAAGTTTTGTACTAGATACTTTATTAGTATATAATAAATTAGATTTTAAATTTCCTTTATATATTGTATTTTCTTGCATACAAACACTAATATTTTTTCTAAGATTATGTATATCATATTTTCTTATATCTTTCCCGCCAATTAAAATATTACCTTTATTAACTTCATACATACGCGTGATCAAATTTATTAAAGTGGATTTCCCACTTGCAAAACTACCTATTATACCAACTTTTTCACCACTATTTATTTTAAATGAAATATTTTTTAGAGTATATTCATCATTATATGCAAAATATACATCTTTAAATTCTATATCAATATTTTTCAATTTATTTTTTCCACTATTTATAATAGTATTTTCACAATTTAATATCTCATTAATTCTTTTATACGAAACACTAAGCTTTGGTATAATTATAAATAATATTGATATCATTAAAAAGGCAGTTAACATCTGAATCATATATTCTATATATGAAATAAGTACTCCAACTTCTAAATTATTATTCATTATCTCTTTTGTACCAATAAACATTATAAGTAATGTCAATATGTTTATAATTAATGTGATAAGAGGTGTAAGCGATAAAGTAATTTTATTAATATATATATTATTATATAGTGTTTCTTTATTTATATTATCAAATTTATTTATATGATATCTTTCTTTATTAAATGATTTTATAGTTTTAATACCCGAAATATTTTCTCTAGAAAGTAAATTAATTTTATCTAATAACTTTTGTAGATAATTTATTTTTGGAAAAACTTTTTTAAATAATAATATTATAATTATAAACATTAATATAATAGAAATAATAAGTACTGTTGACATAATTTTATTAGTAGTAAAAACTTTTACACTAACACCAATAGCTATAATTGGAGCCATTAAAATTATTCTTAAAATCATAAATAATGATTGATTAACTTGGTTTACATCATTTGTAAGTCTATTTATAAGTGATGAATTATCAAATTTTTTAATTATATTTTCTTCTAAATTAAGTAATTTGTTATATAAATCTATTCTCATATCTTTTGATACACTATTACTTAATTTAGAAGAAAAATACCCTATGATTATATTTGTTACAACACCAATTATAGTAAATATAATCATGTATACACCTACGTTAATTATATAAGTAACATCTTTGTTTTTAATTCCTATATCTATTATATTAGCCATATATTCTGGTAATTTTAAATCACATATCATAACTATAATTGATAAGATAAATATTATTAATATATATTTTATATATTTTTTTAAATAACTTACTAACTTATTTTTCATATACTACATCACAATTATATATTATATTTGTTTATTATATTAATATTGAACTTTGTACAAACTATAATAAATTAATGTACAAAAACAAAAGAAAGCATTATTAACATGCTTTCATATATATGTAAACGCTAAACACGTTAGCGACCATACACTTTTATTATATGCATATTATTATTAATTATTCGTAATAATACTATATTTTTTATCATAAAATGTAATTTTAATGCTTCCATTATTTTTTGTCATATATATATTAGAATTATTATTTTTTAAAATATTTATTACTTTATTATTAGGATGATTATATATATTGTTTTCACCAACACTTATAAGTGATGTTACTGGATTTATTGTTTCTATAAATTTTTTTGACGTGCTGCTGCTAGATCCGTGATGTCCTACTTTTAAAATATCAATATTATTCAAATTATATTTATTAATTAATTGATGTTCAACATTTGATGGTGCATCTGCCATAAGTAAAATTTTCGTATCATAAATACTAGTGTATGTAACTATACTACTTTCATTTTCATCCCTAGTGTTTAGTGCTGATAAAAAATAAAATTTATATTTATCTATATTTAATTTATCACCACTACTTATAAAATCATATTTTATATTTTTTTTATTTAATAAATTAATAATGTTTTTCTCAACTATATTTACATTATTTGAATTAAATAAACATTCTCCAACTTTAAAATTATTTATTAAATTTATAGCTTGTCCTGCATGATCCATATCACCGTGTGTAAGAATTAAATAATCTATCTTTTTAATACCTAACGACTTAAATAATGGTATTAACGTATTTGATGCAATATCATATTCACTAAATAATGAACCACCTGTATCTATTAATATATTACCTTTATTATTGGGTAATACAAATAATGAACTATCACCCTGTCCAACATCTATCATAATATAATATGGTTTATTATTAAATAATAATATATTATTATGTATTATTAATATAATAATTAACATAACTATATATATATTATTTTTATATAAATACTTTATACATAAAATAATTAGTATATAATAAAATAATATAATTATAATATGAGGTTTAGCAAGTATAAATATAAATTCTTTAATACTATATATAAATGTAGATATATTCTCAAGTATATACGTTAATATGTATAATATATAATCTAATTGCGGAATAAAAAATGTAATTATTGACATAGGAAATATTATTAATGATACAAACGGTACAAAAAATAAATTTAATAATGTACTTATAATTGATATTTGATTAAAATTATATATGCATATTGGTAATGATGCTAAAAAGCTTATCAATGATATAGTAAATGTTTTAATTAAATTATTTTTATATTTATTTATTATATTTTTAGATTTAATTAGTACTAAACTTATTATATATGAAAATTGAAATCCTATATTATATACAATAAATGGATCATATATAATTAAAACAAATAAAACTAGATATAATAAGTTATCCATCTTTATATTTAAATTATAATGTCTATTTATTGTACAAAATATTGCGAATACACCAGATCTAAGTACAGACGGTGTATAAGAAGTTATAAACATATATAATAATATTATGCATATAATAATATAATCTTTTACATTTATTTTTTTTAATATAATGTAACAAAATGATATAATAACTGATAAATGCATACCCGATATAGAAAATAAATGACTTACCCCATTAGCATTATAAGAATCTATCACATTATCATCTACATATTTATTATTACCTAATATAAATACATATAAATAATTTTTTGAATATTTATAATTATTTATATGTTTTATAATAATATTTTTAATCCCGTAAAATATATTTGTATTTTCTTTAATTACTTCATATTTATTTATATCTATTTGATAATATATATTTTTATTATATAAATATTTATTGTAATCAAATGAATTAAAATTATTAGATCCATCAATTTCTTTTAATGATCCATTTATATATAAAATATCACCTAAATTAAAATTAATATTGTTTTTCTCTTCTTCACTATCAAAATAGTAATTAGCAATAATTTTTTCTTTTCCTACTAATTCAAAATATATTTTATTATCATATATAATATAATTCGTTATCTTAACTTCAAATTCACATTCATTTTTATTATATTTAGATTCATATTTAATTATTTTAGTAAAAATTAATACAATGAATAATGATATAAACAATAATATTATATAAAAAAATTTATTATTTATATATTTTAAATACATATATCATTTTTTATTTTTTCGTATATAGCGTCCCCTATTCCACTAACGTTCTTAATTTCTTCAATAGATTTAAATTCACCATTATCAATCCTATAATTTATTATATTTTGTGCCTTCACGTCTCCTATACCATTTAAATTCATAAGTTCATCTTTAGATGCAGTATTAATATTTATAATAGCATTTTTGTTTTCTTCTTCTTTATTTTCTTCACTAGTATTTTTTTTACTTTCTACATCAGATGTTATATTATTATTTTTAACGTTATTAGTATCACTACTATCTATATAGGCATCATTTTTAATAATTCCTCCTAAACTTTCACCCATTTCATAAGTAATTTCTCCTTCTTCTTTTTTATCTTCTACTTCATCTTTTGTAAATATATATATAACCATTTCATCACTTAACTTTTTACTTAAATTTATATATGTCGTATCCGCACTATCTTCTAATCCACCAGCACTATTTACAGCATCCATAACAATTTTTGTATTATCTAATAAATATACACCAGGACTTTTAACAGCTCCCTTAACATCCACATATACTTTCTTACTATCTTTTTTACTGTCTTCATCTTTATTATCTAATTCATTCTTTTCTAATTTTTCAATATTATTACTTATATTTTTTTCTTTTGCATTAGCTTTAATAGTAAACACTATTCCAAAACTTAATACTACTGCACACAATATAAATATAATATTTTTCTTAACTTTAATTATATCCATTATATCCCTCCTTTGCTTGTTGAAACAACTATAACACAAATAAAAAAGTGTTTCAAATACATAAAAAAGCAAAATTGTAATAAATATAAAAAAAATAATACTCAAAAATATAATTTTAGAATATTATTTAATTTTTTTTATAATCAAAAGTAATATAACTGAGGTAAATTGTAAAATTTAAAAAATTTTAAATTTTTAATCCTTCATGCTCTTTTATAGCGCTAATTGCTTCTTCAACATCATTAAAATATATAACTTTATCTTTTAATTTTTCATATGTTTCATTGCCTTTACCTAATATTAGAACCATATCTTTTTTTCTTGCCATCCCAATAGCTTTGTTGATTGCTTCATGTCTATCAATAACAATTTCATAATTATCATATTCATCTTTTATGTTTTTAATTATGTCATTAATAATATTTTTAGGATCCTCACTTCTTGGATCTTCATAAGTAAATATAGCATAACTTGCATTTTTAACAACGACTTCTCCAACTATCGGACGTTTTAAATAATCTCTTTCTCCAGCCTGTCCAATAACTACTATACTTCTATTTATATCTAAGGTATGAACAAAATTTAAAAGTTTAGTAATACCATTAGGTGTATGTGCATAATCCACCATAACGTAATAATCTTGTCCTAGGTCAATCATATCTAATCGTCCATCTACTTTTAAATCTTTAATTCTTTCTAATAATTTATCCATTTCAAACCCATTTTTTAAACATGTTAATAATGCACCTGCCAAATTATATACATTAAAATCTCCCAATAAAGGTGAAGTAATATCATATAATTTGTTTTCATATTTAAATGTAATATATGTTTTATGTGGTAAAACCTTATAATCTACTATTTGTAAAGTATTATCTTCACCACATCCATAAGTATATACATGTGCCTTACATTTTCTTAATATATCTTCATAATGTTCGTCATCTTTATTTAAAATTGATACACCGTCTTCCATAGTTTGTTCAAAAAGCATACCCTTACAATCAATATAATTTTCTAAAGATCCATGTATATTTAAATGTTCACTAGTAATATTTGTTATTACTGATGATGCAAATTCTATTGTGTTAAGTCTATTTCTAAAAAAAGCTTCACTACTTGCTTCCATCGCAACATAACTACATCCAGCATCAACAAAATCTTTAAAACATGCATATAATACATCTACATCTGGTGTAGTATTTGGTATATCTTTTTTAACACCAAAACAATTCATTCCATTAGTTCCTATATATCCACATTTATCTTGACCAATAAGTATTTGAATAATTGTAGCCGTACTAGTTTTACCATCAGTTCCTGTAATACCTAATATCTTTAATTTTTTATCGGGATAATCATAAAATCTTCTACATAACAATGGTAATTCTTTATTTGTATCTTCAACCTTAATACAAGGTATATCAACATCTACATCACGACTAACTACTATCGCTGATGCTCCATTTTTAATCGCATCATCTATAAAATCATGTCTATCGGCATTAACACCCATCGTACATACAAACAAATCCCCTTTTTCAACTTCTTTTGAATTTATTTTTATTCCCTTTATTTCAACATCATATTCACAATCATATAATTCATTTAATTTTTTCATCATAAACCCTCCTATGCATTAACCGCTTCAACTCTAACTTTAGATTGAAATGTTTTCCCTTTCATAATACTTTGATCTGTATTATCTTCACTAATCCAAATATATAATGTATATTCTTCACTATCAGACACATTAATATTTTGTCCGCTTATTAATTCATAATCACTTCCATTAGTTATATCAGAAAAATTACCTTCTCGTACAAGCACGTCCCCAGAATACAAAGCCCATTTAAATTTATTATTAATTAATTCAGTATCTATTTTTACATCTGTTAAATCTATATTATATACGCCATCAACATTACCTTCATTTACAACGCTAAATGATAATTTAGTAGCTAAAGATGTCATATCTTCATCTAATATTGGACTAATGTTATTTGCATTTATTATGCCTTCGCTATCTTCAACATATGTAACTTGTAAAGATCCAGTGTCAACCATAACCTCATCGCTTTCTCCTCTACTTGAAAAATATGAATATGTGTAACCTATACCTATCGCTAAAGCAACAAAAAATAAAATAAACATTATTTTTTTATCAGTATCAATTTTTGCCTCAATCATTTTTATACCCACTTTCCAATTTAATTCTACTAGTAATTTATTAATTAGTCAATATTTTTTTAAAATTTAAAAAGCTATTGATGCTTTTATATCAATAGCTTTTCTACTTCATATTTAGCATATACTTTTCTTCTTGCATAATATCTTTCATGTCAGTCATTATCCTTTTAATTTTATCTTTATTTTTAAAAGCATAAACGCCCATACCTAGACCTACTGCCATAAAAAACATAGCTTTTTTACTCATTATATCACCACCATGCATAATATGATCGGCAATTTCTTGCCAGTAATATTATTAACTATATATTAAAAATTATACATTTTTAATTAAAAAATCTTTTAATGATGTATTTCTATTATAATCGTATGTATTTGCAACAGCATATCTAAAAGCATCACTATTTCCTACTATAATTAGACTTTTTTTAGCTCTTGTAACACCAGTATATATTAATTTTCTATAAAGCATTCTAATATATGATTTTTCTATAGGCATTATTATCATTGGAAATTCACTACCTTGACTTTTATGTATACTAATAGCGTATCCGTGTTTAATATTGATAAAATCTTTAGGTTCATATTTAACTTCATTTCCATCAAAATCTACATATATCTCATCTTTTTTAGAACTAGTTTCATGACTTGTTCTAATTTTTGAAATAATTCCTATATCACCGTTATACACATTATTATCTGGCATATTAGTAAGCTGTAATATTTTATCATTTTCTCTATATATGATGTCGTTATATACAATTTGTTTTTTTTCAAGTGATTCTGGATTCAAAACTCTTTGTAATGATAAATTTAAATTATCGATTCCATTTTCACCTTTATACATAGGTGCGAGTATCTGCATATCTTTATAGCTAAAGCCTTTAGATATAGCTTTCTTAACAATTTCTATTATATTGTTTTTAATATTTATACTACCACATTCAATAAACGCATAATCATCTTTTTTCTTTAAAAATTCTAATGATAATTCACCTTCATTTATTTCATGCGCTAAATTAACAATATATGAATTCTCATTTTGTCTATATAATGTATCTAATTTTATAACTGGTATAACTTGTGATTCTATTATATCTTTTAATATTTGACCTTCGCTAACGCTTGGTAGTTGATTATAATCTCCAACAAGTACAATTTTTATATTTTTAGTTAGTCCTTTAAGTAATGCATCAAACAATTTAACATCAATCATACTAACTTCATCTATAATAATAAATTCTGAAAAATCGGGATTATATTCATTTATCATAAATTCATCTGTTTCTTTATTCCATTTTAAAAATCTATGTATTGTACTAGATTTCAACATAGTTGCTTCACTCATTCTTTTTGCAGCTCTACCCGTTGGAGCAAGCAACTTTATTCTGTTAGTAAGTTCTTCTATTTCATACTTATGTAATTTTTGATACAGCGAAACTATAGCTTTAATAATTGTTGTTTTTCCTGTTCCAGGTCCACCAGTTATGACACTTAAATTTTTTTCCAATGCACTTCTAATAGCTTCTTCTTGCATTTTATTATAAGTAATATCCAAATCATCTTCCAATTCTTTTAATAAACTATCAAAATTTTTAATCTTTTTTTCTTTTTTATTAGACAAATAATATAATGTGTTAGCTATATTTTTTTCAGCATCGTACATATCTTTAATATAATATTTATCATTTTCTATAACTAGCATTCCCAATCTATTTAAATTTATTAAATTTAGTGTTATATCCTTATCAAAAATATTATATATTTTTAAATATTCATAAATATCATTTAATAGAACATAAGTATCTCCTCTTTCAAACGTAATTGTTTTAATACATGATATTATACAAGCTTCAATTCTTTCATCTGATAATATATCATATCCCATTCTTCTAGCTATACTATCTATAAGTTTAAAAGTTAAATTATCAAAATCATTTATAAGTTTATATATATTATTTTCTACATTATTAATACTATTATCTCTATATTTATTATATATACTAATTGCATCTTTTGAAGTAAATCCCAAATTAGTCAAATATACAATTATATTATGACTTGCATTATGTTTATATAAAATATCGTAAATTTGATCTATTTTATTTTGTTTTAATCCAGGAACCATCAATAAATTATCTTTATTTTCTAATATAAGATCTAATGTTTTTTCACCTAATGTTTCTACTATTTTTTTTGCCGTTTTCTTACCTACACCAACAAACAATTCACTACACAAAAATTCTACAATTCCATCTTCTTCCTTAGGTTTTGAAATTTCATAATTTTCAACATTATATTGATATCCATATCTTGGATGTTTTGTCTTATGTCCATAAAATAAATATTTCCCTTCCACGCTTAACTCGACAAAATTACCAGAAAAAGTTACAACTTTATCTATTTTATCTTTCATATCTTCATCATCAGTATTACTAATCTTAAATAATCCAACAATAAATCCATTATGTGAATCAAATATTATTTTTTTTACTTTACCTTCTATATAATTCATAATACACCTTCTTAATAAAAATTAAGTATACAAAATTTGTATACCCAATCATCAATCTCAATTAAATAATATCATACTTTCCATCTTAAAGCAACAACAATATATTATTTTATCAATTCTTTCTTGTGATAATAATTATTACTAAATAAAATATTTATAGTTTTGCCAACTCTTTTTACCCAATATTGAACTGATAAAGCCAAACAATATGTTTTAGTATCTAATAAATCAAAAAAGAATTAAGTCTTTACGACAAATTCATATGTTGACGGTTTAGTTGTTCCGTTGTTAAAAAAGTTTGCCGTCTCCTCATCTTTTGCATACGCTTCTTTAATACTAACAGTTGTTGAAAACATATATTCTTTGTCTATTACACTAGATACATCAAAACTTGATAAATCTAAACTTGTCAGTGAAGAACATCCATTAAACATTGCATGCATACTAGTAACTTTTGAAGTATTAAAGTTATTTAAATTTAGATATTTTAATGATCTACAATAACAAAACATTGCAAACATATTAGTAACATTAGATGTATTAAAATGACTTAAATCAAGTTTTTCTAAATCATAGCAAAATTGGAACATAACCTCCATATTAGTAACTTTAGAAGTATCAAAATTACTTAAGTCTAAGTATTTTAATGACTCACAATGATAAAACATTACGCCCATATCTGTAACGCTAGAAGTATCAAAATTTGATAAGTCCAAATATTTTAGTAATTTACAATTACCAAACATACTATTCATGGATGTCACTTTAGAAGTATCAAAACTACTTACATCTAGTTTTGTTAACAAATGACAATGAGCAAACATACTATACATGCTTGTAACATTAGAAGTATCAAAATTACTTACGTCTAATTTTTTTAAACTTTCGCAAGAAGAAAACATATATCCCATGCTTCTTATACTAGAGGTATCAAATTTAGATAAATCGACTTCCTTTAGTGAGGTACAGTAGTAAAACATACAATACATATCAGTTACATTAGATGTGTTAAAACTAGTTAAATCAATATATTCTAAATTTCTACATTCTCTAAATATATGTCCCATATATTTGACGTTAGAAGTATCAAAATATTTTAAATC
>CALVSV010000036.1 GCA_944359595.1 uncultured Bacilli bacterium | reverse complement strand
ATGGTTAAAAATAATACATAATATTGTTAGGAGAGTAATATATATGAATAAATATGTTAATATAACTAAAAAAATAGTTTTAATTATAAGTTTAATAATATATATATATTTAGTATTTATTGGTAGAAATCAATATATATATAATATATCATATAATAATAGCATTATATTTATTATATTAATTAGTATATTTATATATATTTGTGGTATGTTAGATAATAAATATAATGAAAATATTAATTTGTATATAATATTATATTTTATATTACTTATTAGTGTAACATTTGTTATTGGTAGAGATGTATTTAGACTTTATGATTGGGCTTATACTGGACAATATATACCATTTCATACTATTACATCGCAATTTAAATATGGTTCTAATTTATCAATAATAAAAAATATATTAGGTAATAGTATTATGTTAATACCATTATCATTATTATTAATGATTAAAAATACTAAATATAAGAATATATTTAGACAATTAATTATTATTTTACCTATAATTATTAGTATAGAGTTTTTACAAGCATATAGTCATACTGGTTCATTTGATATAGATGACATTATATTAAATTATTTTGGTACTATTATATTTACTTTTTTAATTACTAGATTTTCTTTAATAGATAAAATTAGAAAATTATTCTTTACTAACTTTAATTTAAATAAAACTATTAAATATATATTATATTATTTTATATTAATAATATTATTAGTATATATAATATATTTATTTATATAAGTGAATATATGAATAACAATTATGTATTTAAAAGATTAGCTAATTCTAAATTTAGAAGTAGTTTTCATTTAAAAGACAAAGATAAAAAATATGTATTAGATAAAGGTTATAATACAATAAGAGAGCATGCATATGATTTTATTAATAAAAGGTTAGCTATGGAAAATATAGTAAATGATGGACACCAAACACCTATGAGAGGACATCCTGTTTTTGTTGCGCAACATGCAACTGCGACATGTTGTAGATCGTGTTTATATAAGTGGCATAAGATAGAAAAAAATAAAAAGTTAACTAGTAAAGAAGTAGATTATATAGTAAATATAACAATTGAATGGATTAGAAGTGAAATGAATAAGTAAGTAGATATATTTAAAAAAATATGTTATTATATATATAGGTTACATAATGGTAATCAAAGGAGGAAATATATGTTTAATTTAAAGAATAGGGTTGCAGTAGTAACTGGTGCATCATCTGGATTAGGTAAACAGATGTCTAGAGCATTAGCTAATCAAGGTGCTGATCTTGTTATACTTGCAAGAAGAATTGAAAAGTTAGAAGAATTAAAAAGAGAATTAGAAGGAAAAGGATGTAAATGTGTAGCGGTAAAATGCGATGTAACAAATCCAAGTGATGTAAAAAATGCTAAAGAAGAAGCAATAAAAGAATTTGGGAAAGTTGACATATTAATAAATTGTGCTGGATCAGCTAAAAATAATGGTGTATTAAATATGACTGATGAAGAATGGCAATTTACAATAGATACAGACTTAAGTAGTGTATTTTATGTTACAAGAGAATTTGCAAACGTAATGAAAGATAACAATTATGGAAGAATCATTAATATAGCAAGTATGTATGGTATGGTTGGTAATATGGCTTTAGATACTGTTGCTTATCATTCATCTAAAGGTGGGGTAATTAACTTTACTAGAGCAGTAGCGGCAGAATTAGCTAAATATAATATTACTTGTAATGCAATATGTCCTGGATATTTTGATACAGAATTAACTCATGACACACTAATTACGGAAGAGTTTACAAATTATATGAAAAGCACTGTTCCATTAGGAAGATATGGCAATGAAGGTGAATTAAATGCAGGAGCAATATTCTTAGCAAGTGATGAAGCAAGTTATGTTACTGGTGTAATATTACCTATTGATGGAGGATATACTGCTGTGTAGGATTAAATCCTACTTTTTTCTTTAGTTTCTTGTGATTTTCTGTTATAATTTTATATGGAAGAGGTGCTTATATGAAAGATAAAACTATAAATTGGATAAAAGAACATAAATATTTATTTTTATATACTATTATTCCTATAATTATATTTACAATACTATTTTTATGTTATTATCCAGGTATTATAACTTATGATGGACAAAATCAATGGAATCAAATACAAAGTAATTTAATAAATGATGCTCATCCATTTTTCTCTACATATTTTATGTATTTATTATCTAAAATACATAATACTACAACAATAGTTATTATATATCAGATGTTTATATTTTCTATTATGTGGGGTATATTTTGTTATAATATAAAATGTGATAAAAAATATGAACTTATTAAAATTATATTTACAATATTATTTTGTTTAACACCAATTATTGGTATATATTCTATAACTTTGTGGAAAGATATTTTATATACTTATTATTTGTTTTTTATATCAGCAATTATATATAAGGGTATAAATAATAATTTTAAATATAATATTTTAGATTATATATTATTAGGTATATTACTATTTTTAGTATATAGTTATAGACATAATGGTATAATTGTTTCTATTTTATTTATTATAATAATGTATATTATATTACTTGTTAAGAGAAAAAAAACTGGATATAAATATCTTAAGAAAAGTGTAGTAGTAATGTTTGTATTTATAAGTTTATTAACTGTTATATCTATTCCTAAAAGTATTATGTTAAAAAAATATGACGCTAGTCTTAGTAAGGAAGAAAAAGAAGTATCAACATCAGCAATAGATCATTATTCTATATGGATGATGGGCGCACATATTACTGACAATAATATTAATGATAGTGATGATTTAAAATTTTTAAACAAGATTATTCCAATAGAAACATGGAAAAATATATATGATCCATATATTATTAATTCTACAATAACATCTGTTGATTTCAATAAAAAATATTATTTAAAACATAAAGAAGAGTTTATTTCAATGTTTATAGATTATAGTATGAAAAATCCATCTACTATAGCTAAACATTATTTAAAATCAGATGCACTATTGATAAATCCTATATCAATTAAGCAAGGGTATGTATATATATTTGATTTTTCTGAATGGGGAAGTCCATATGGATTTGAAGCAAAAATAAATTCAAAAATACCAACAATAAAAAATATGTATAACAATATAATAAATTATAGTCTTGTTGAACCATTAAATTTATTGTATCAACCAGCTATATGGTTATATTTAAGTATAATATTAACTATTGTTTTAGCAAAAAAAGTATATGGTAAAAAAATATGGTTATTTATATTACCAATGTTATTAAATACTATATCATTGTTACCAATTAATTTAGCTCAAGATTTAAGATATGTATATATTAATTTTATTACATTTGGTGGTATTTTATTACTATTTATAATTAATTATAAAAAAATATTTGTTAAAAAATAAAGTGGTGATAAGATTGAATAATAAAAAATATATATTTATATTTATTATTTTATTATTAATATGTGTAATTATTTTTGGTGGTTATAAATTATACAATTATATTAGAATTAAAAATGCAAAAATAGAAGTTAAACTTGTAGATAATTTAACAATGGAGTTTTATGATGAAAAGAAGATATCTGATTTCATCATAAGTATAAATGGTAATATAATAAATGATAAAAAAATAAACTCCAAGATTATAGGTAAACAAAAAGTTGAATTTGAATTTATAAATAATGAAGGTATAAAAGTTCCATATGAGTATTATATAGATGTCGTTGATACAACTGCGCCTATTGTATGGTTAAATAGTACATATACAGTAAATAAGGGTGCTAAAATCAATTTAAAAGATAATATATTATGTGGTGATAATTATGATAATGATCCTGTATGTAATATAGAAGGAATATATAATTTAGATGAAGTCGGAAAATATCCACTAACATTCAGAGCAGTTGATAGTAGCGGAAATGAGACAATTAAAGATTTTACATTAAATGTTATAGAAAATACTAATACAAGTAGTGGAACTAACACAGTAACAGAAAAAAAATATACTAAATTTACTGATGTAGTAAATAAATATAAAAATACTAATTATAAAGTTGGAATAGATGTGTCTAGTTGGCAAAATGATATAGATTTTAACAAGATTAAAGATACAGGTGTTCAATTTATAATGATTAGAGTGGGGTACCAAAATGGGATAGATGGCGAATATGTATTAGATAAAAAATTTAAACAAAATATTAGTGAAGCTAATAGAGTAGGCATACCAGCAGGTGTATATTTTTATTCGTATGCAAATAGTGTTGAAGATGCTAAAAAAGACGCTAAATGGGTATTAAAGCAAATAAAAAAATATAATATTCAATATCCAATATCATTTGATTGGGAAGAGTGGAATAATTTTAATGAGTATAAATTAAGTTTTTTTGGGCTTACATCTATGGCAGAAGAATTTGTTAATGTAGTTGAAGAAGCAGGTTATGAAGGTATGATATATAGCAGTAAATCTTACTTAGAAGATATTTGGTTACCAACAGATAAAAAGATATGGCTTGCACATTATACTAATGAAACTGATTACAAAGGTGATTATATGATGTGGCAATTATGTAATAATGGTAATATTGATGGAATAAATACAGATGTTGATATAGATATATTAATGAGTGATAAATTATGAAATATAAAGATTATATGAATAAAGATTATCGGTTTGATAAGAGTACTTATATAGGTATTTTATGTTTAATAATAGTGATATCTGGATTATTCGGTTGGTTATATGAATTTATTTTTTACTATTTTGATAGTGGTATGAAAGAATTTTTTAACAGAGGTAGCAATTTTTTACCTTGGATAAATATATACGCTATTGGAGCACTAATAATATTTTTTCTAACCTATAAAAAAAGAAAAAGCCCTTTATATGTATTTATAGTAAGTATGATATCTACTGGTATATTTGAATATATAATTGGATATTTTTTAGAACATATTATAAAAACAAAATATTGGGATTATTCTAATGAAATATTGAATTTTGGTAATATAAATGGTTATGTATGTTTAAGAAGTATTTTAGTATTTGGTTTAGCTGCACTATTATTAATATATGTGATTGTTCCATTATGTTTTAAATTGGCATTAAAAATGAAGAAAAGAAACTTTTTAATATTAAGTTATACTATAGGTAGTATTTTTATAATAGATACATTATATAATATTATTTTTGCTGATATTTTAAATTTGAAAAAAGCAACAGATATATATAAAAGTATTGGTATAAAATATAAGCATTTTAATTGATACTTATATTTTAAATCTAAATATTAAAGATAAATACTTTCTGTGTTAATTTTTAAATTATATGAATCGAAAAACAGATTATTTCTCTTTATTATTATGATAGTAGTTATAAAAAATGACACTTAATTCATCAATAATGAATTAAGTGTCTGCACATTAATTGGGTAGACATTCAACTAGGAAAAACTGAATGTTCCCTTTTTTGATATTTTATATTGACATTTATATCTTTTGTAAGTTCAACTTTTAATTCTGTATCTTGATCTTCCTTATACGTTTTCATTACCCAATATTATTATATATAAATACAAAATATTATCAATCTATTCGACCGCATTAATGATATAATAAATATGAAGTTTAAAAATATATTATTAGGTAATGTTTTGCAAAAGTTAATAATAACGATGCTAATAATTACCTAACTAAATCATTTCATATTGAAGAACTTTTAGCTTGAATAAACAATTATTGGTGTTATAAAAAGGCACTTTTGGAAATTTTTATTAAGGCTAATTTTTAATATAGGTCTATCATAATTTTTCATTATTATATAATTAAAATTTATGTCATATCTTTACCAATAAAAACGTTATAAATTTCATTATACCTATAAGCTAGTTTTGCATAATTAGAGTCTGGCACTAATATATCAAGTTCTACTAATTTATCAATTAACGTTGAGACTGTATTTCTTGATACTCCCGATTCTTCTTCTATTTCTTTTTTGGTAAAGACTATTTGTCGCATTATGGCGGGCATAATTCTATAAACAGCGTTACTATTTAAAATTTTCAATTTTTCCATATCCTTTGTGTATATCTGTTTTATTCTATTTATTTTTGCAATATAATTATTACACTGTTCTATTATACATTGCAAAAAGAATTTAATGAAACCAATCATATTTCCCTTTCTACTTTCATTTAAAAATTTATGATAACTAGGTTTATATAATTCTATTATTTCTGATAAAAACAAGATAGGTTCTTCTTCTGTTAATAGAGCCAACTGAATAGGAATCAATGCTCTACCTAATCTTCCATTTCCATCCCTATATGCGTGTATCGTTTCAAATTGTGAATGAGAAATTGCTAAATTTATAAATAAAGGGTCAATATATACATTGTTCATATATTCAAATAAGTTTTCTAATAGAATAGGAACATCTTCTGGTGCTGGAGGTACAAAAATAGCTTCTTCTATAGTACATCCCTTAGGTCCTATCCAGTTTTGTATATTTCTAATTTTTCCTGGTTCTTTTTCGTTTCCTCTAACACTATCAAGCAATATTTTATGAATATTATTTATAAACTTAATATTTATTTTATCATTTTCTTTTAAATAATTTTTAGCATAATCAATCACTTTTTTTAAATTTTGAATTTCTAAATTATCATCTGTTTTAGGCATGTATTTTAAATAATACATGTCGTCCTGAGATATTTGTGTTCCTTCGATTTGGGTTGATTTTAAACTTTCGCTTAAAATTATAGAATCTAAAAAAAATCTTGAGTCAAACTGACTATTTTTTAAATTCGATTTATATTCTCCATATTTTAAATTAGCTTCCGAAATCAACAGTATTAATTCTTTGTCAAGGTTGTATTGAATTGGTAACTTTTCAACTTTAAATGGTTTCATATTGTTTCACCTCAATAAAATTTTATCATGTTTAATTACAAAAGCGAATAAAAACGCACAACATATTTAAAATATTGTGCATTTGTGTTATTTTTAGACAATTTTTGCACACCCTTGGTGCATTTTAGTATATTAACTCATAAGTTCGAATAACTATCAATCTGGTGCCATTGGGAAAGTCATCTACAACTCGTTAACAATTTAATATAAGAAGCAATCACTATTTAAATTATAAATGTTAATTTTTAAATTATATAAACCAAAAAACGGATAAAAATTCAAAATTATAATGACAAAAAAAGCAAAATAATATAAAATAAATTAAAAAAAGTTGTTTAAATTATAATAACTACTATATCAATAAGTATAGTAGTTATTATAATTTAATTAAACTATATAAATTTCATCTAAAAAAGTCGTTCACTTTTTTAGTACTTACTTCCGGCAAATTAATCAACCAGAATGTAAAATAGGCTAATCTACCAGAAAGAAGTGGTTATATGATATCAATAAATTTAAATAAATACAAGCCTTTTTTTTAAGTTTGTGATTTTTAAAAAGCGGACATTTTAACTTAAAAATCACAAAATTTTATCAAAAACATTTCTTGTTCGCTTGTTTTATGAATATATTTATTATATAATTCTAACAGGAACATTTGATGTAGGTGTCGTCCTCCAATCTTGAGAAAGAAAGGAGGGATAGAAATGAAGAAAAGAACTTTTATAATAAAAGTCCTTCGTCTTATTGCTATCATTTTATTACTCATTACCTTATTGGTAATAGCAATAAAAATATGACACTCTCTCATCTCTGATTGAGTGTCAACCCTAAATTTTTAGAGGCGACATTCACTTACAGAATTAAATGTTCCTCTTTTTTATTTTATGCAAGT
>CALVSV010000035.1 GCA_944359595.1 uncultured Bacilli bacterium | reverse complement strand
ATATACCAAGTATCGATGATATAGAACATAGAGATGGTATTTATGATATAACAGTAATTAATGAATTAACAAAGATTAATAAATATATTAAAAAATTGTTAGATAAAGATGAATTATGTACTGTAATTACTGCTGATCATGGGCAAATTAATGTACATGAAGATATTATTATGGATTTTGATAAATATAATAAATATTTTTATGCATATCCAAGTATAGATCTAGGTACTGCTTCATATTATGTAAAGAAAAAATATAGAAAAGAATTTGAAGAAGAATTTAAAAAAGATTTTAAAGATAGAATGTTTTTGTTTAATAGTAAAACCTTTATTAGATATAATATATTTGGTAAGGGATTAAATAAAGAATTAAAAAAGAATATAGGAGAATATATTAGTGTATGTAAAAATGGATATTGTTTTATAAATGATTTAAATGTAGAAGAAAACATTGGTATTACTAAAGGGAATCATTCTGGATTTAGTGTTGGAGAAATGACTATTCCACTTATTATATTGTAGTTGATTTTTAATATATAGTGTGTTATAATATTGACATTTAAGGGGGATTAATATGTTAATATTGTTATCAAATAATGAAACTATAAATACAAACGATTTATTATATGTAGATTCTGGTACAGAAGGTAAAGTATATAAGTATAAAGATAAAGCTATTAAAGTATATCATGATAATCTGTATAAACGAATACTATCTTATGATGATATAAATAGATTAAAAGATATTAATACTAGAAGGATAATATTACCTAATAATATAATATATAAATTAGATGGTGATTGTGGTTATTATGGGGGTTATGAATCACGTTATATAAAACAAGATGGTAATATATATGATTATAGTAAATTAGATAAAGATATACTTTTAGAAGAAATAAATATATTAGAAAGTGATATAAAAAATATAAGTGATGCTAATATATTGTTGTGTGATTTAAATAATACTAAAAATATAATATATAATAATGGTAAAGTATATTTTATTGATGCTGGCAGTTATGTTTTTAATAAATTAGGTAAATATAATACATCAAATAATAATATTAATGAAGTTGGTTTAAGTATTAAATATCATTTATTTTTATTACAAAATAGCTGTATTAATATAGGTAAAGAACTAGTTAATAATAATTTAATAAATATAGAAGATTATAGTATGGAAGTATTTATGTTAATATCTAATATATATAATTTAGATTTTAATAATATAAATGATTATAATTATTTAAAACATATTAAAAATATATTAAATAAATATAATAATATAATTAATTATAAAAAATACTTATTAGATTATTATATAAATAAAGATAGTGAATTATTAAGTGATAAAGGTAGATGTTTCTTAAAAGAAAGAATTAAGTTATAATTGACAAAATTATATATAGTATATATAATGAACGTTAAGAAAGGACTGATATTATGCTTGTTGATATAAGTTTATTACTTTCTAACGTTGTTGATAGTGTTACTTTTGATGAAGAAGTAACTTTTGATAAAGAAATGTTAGATAAAGTAGGTTTATTAGATCTTAATGCAAGAGCTAAGGGTAAGATTACTAAGAATAGTATAGATACGTTATCTATGGATATTTGTATTAGTGGAGATATGTATTTACCTTGTGCAATAACTTTAAAACCTGTAAAAAATAAGTTTAATATAGTAATAAATGATGAAAAAATATATGAAAACGAAAATATTTTAAGAAAAGATGAAAATACACTTGAATTAAAACCATTTTTGTGGGAAAATATTGTAGTGGAAATCCCACTTCGTGTTGTATCTGATGATGCATATGATAAAGAATACAAAGGTAGTGGATGGCAATTAATTAGTGATGATAATTATGTTAAACCAAATAAAGCTTTATCGTCACTTACGGAAATGTTTAAAGATAAGGAGGAATAATAATGGCAGTACCATTTAGAAGAACTAGTAAAACTAGAAAAAGAATGAGAAGAACTCATTATAAAATTAATGCAAATAATACAGTTACTTGTCCTAATTGTGGAGAAGCAATACTTCCTCATAGAGTATGTCCTAAATGTGGATATTATAAAGGGAAATCTGTAATAGATCAAAAAGATGGTGAATAATATAAATTTACTATTCTTTTTTTATTTAAATGGGTAATTATATTTTGAATTTTTAATTAATTATAGTATAATATGTTATAGAAAGAAGGAATATAATGAAAATAATGTCAATTAATGCAGGAAGTTCTTCCTTAAAATTTAGTTTATTTGATATGAACGATAATAGTTTAATAACATCAGGATTATTTGAAAGAATAGGTATTGATGGGATATTTACTATTAAATATAATGGTGAAAAAATAAAAATAAATAAAGATTTTAATAACCATAAAGAAGCTGTTGAATATTTATTAGATCAATTAATTGAATTAAAAATTATTAATAATTTAGAAGATATAGATGCTGTAGGACATAGACTTGTGCATGGTGCTGATAAATATAGTGATAGTGTAATTATTACTGATGAAGTAATAGAAGATGCTAAAAATTTCTCTGAACTAGCTCCTAGTCATAATCCTGCAAATATTATTGGAATTGAAACATTTAGACAAGTTTTACCTAATGTAGAGATGGTAGCCGTATTTGATACTGCATTCCATTCAACGCTAGATAAAAGTGCATATCTTTATCCAGTACCATATAAATGGTATGAAGAGTATGGAATAAGAAAATATGGTTTCCATGGTACTAGTCATAAATATATAACAAAAACTATTAGCCAATATTTAAATAGAGATGATTTAAAGATAATTTGTTGTCATTTAGGTAATGGTGCTTCAATATCTGCAATTAAAAACGGTAAATGTATAGATACATCTATGGGATTTACACCTAATGCAGGACTTATGATGGGTACACGTGCAGGTGATATTGATTCAACAATAATACCTTATTTAATAAATAAAACAGGGATGAGTTTAGATGAAGTTATGAACGAATTAAATAAGAAAAGTGGATTTTTAGGTGTGAGTGAATTATCTAGTGATTTAAGAGATATATGTGATGCAGCAGATAACAAAAAAGATGAAAAAGCAATACTTGCAAGAAAAATGTTTGTAAAACGTGTTGTAGGTTATATATCTATGTATAATACATATTTAGGTGGTGCGGATGTAATTTGTTTAACTGGTGGAATAGGGGAAAATTCAATACCAGTTAGAAAATTAATAATTGATGATTTAGAAGTATTGGGTATAAGTATTGATGATAATAAAAATAATAATGTTAAAAAGGATATAGAACTAATTTCAACAGAAGACTCAAAAATAAAATGTTATGTAGTTAAAACAGATGAAGAATTGATGATAGCACAAGATAC
>CALVSV010000034.1 GCA_944359595.1 uncultured Bacilli bacterium | reverse complement strand
GAAAAATATTCAGTATTTCAATGATATATACAAAGCAGTAATAGAACATTATAAAAGTATTCCCGGCTACGCGGATATAAAAAAAATTGAATTGTTTAAAATATCATATATAGATATTTATGGTGATAATAGAACTGTTTATTATCTTAATAGCCATAAGATAGACAAAACTATATATGATAAAATAGAAAACTATGAAAAAAAATATTTATATATGAAAAAGGAAATAGATAAACTTACGTTTGATGATATTCTAAACATTATAGAGTCATTAAAATAAGATTTATTTTTAATCCTATAGATAATTAATTTTGTTTAAGTAAAATGATATAATATGAATGGAATGCATTGCTACATAATAAGTTATGATTTATGTCAACCAGGGATGAATTATGAGAATTTATATAAAGCTATAAAATCGTTCCCAATATGGGGTAGATTAACAGAATCAACTTGGGCTATTGTCAGTGAAAGGAATCATATAGAAATACGAGATTTGTTAATACAGCATATTGATCTTAATGATAGATTAATTGTTGTTTTAAGTGGGAAATCTGCTGCATGGAGTAAAGTTATAGCTCCTAATGAGTGGGTTAAAAGTAATCTTATATATTAAAATAACAATATTATGAAAAAACACTTTCCGGGCTATTATCCAATGAATGAAGATGAAATCTCAGATATGTGGGACAGCGCCCAATTGGTTATTGATGATTCTTTTCTTTTAGATATAATAAAATTGGATTTTTCTTTAGCCAATGAGTTACTTTCTATATTAAACGATAAATCTATAAAAAATAGATTATGGATTCCATATGATGTCGCATGGCTCTATCATGCAAAAGTAAATCATGAAATAATGAATCAAATAAACAATATTGAAAGTACTATGTCGTATCTGACTAAATGTAAAGAAGAAATTCTATTTAATAAAAGATTTCCATACGTTAGTGATGACATAAAAAGGGACTTGAATTATTTGAGCATTTCAATGGAACAGGAATGTAAATCTCAAATAGATGAATTAAGTAATAGTTTAAAATCAAGTCCAATAAAAGAAAAGATAGATAATTTGTTTAATGATAAGATAGGTGATGAATATGATACATCAAGCCTGAATGAAATATACAAACAGTCTAATATCAGATACGCAAATAGTATTCCTCCAGGCTATCTATGCATTGAAAGTACAGATTTTAGAATGAAGTATCATGATATGGTAATATGGGAAGAAATGCAAAAACACGCTATTAATAATGAGAAAGACATAATATTTGCAACAAGTAATGTTAGAGATGATTGGTTTTATATAATTAATAGTAAAATTATTTCTCCACGCCAAGAAATAATTAATGAATTCAAAAATAAAACTGGTAAAAGATTTCATTGCTTAAGTTCCTATGATTTTTTATACGAGTGTTGTAACCGTTTTAATATTTGTAGTCCTAATCTGTTGAATATAATCAATTGTTTCAGTAGATTTACTAATGATGATTCCAATTATAATATTATTTCAAATAATTCAGAAAACATTATAAACTAATGGAAAAAAATCCGTTTTCATTTTATGACTTTCTAGGATATTTATTTCCTGGTATGCTATCTGTGTTAATAATCATACATATTTTGTTTTTAAAAAGTAGTTGCGGTATTATTGATTATTTCAGCATCTCTACTTTTGTAGAAACTTTAAATAATGAGTTTAAAACAGATTCCTGGAAATACCTAATATTAATTATATTGTTATCTTATATATTAGGACATATTTTAGCTTATATATCATCTGCAACTGTTGAATATTTCTCTAATAGGTTATTCAAATATCCAGCCTTTTATCTTTTGCATAAAGAGGATATTTCATTTAATCAATATTTAAAGAGATATTTCTGCAATGTAGGTGGATTAGGGGTATTCTTATGGAGAATTATAGTAGTTATAATACTTTTTCCTATATCATTTGTATTTTTATTATTGGGTCAACCTCTTTACATTAATAAATTTATTACAAGAGAATTGGATGATTATGTTAGAAATAGTATATTAGACAAACAATTTAATCTGTCTGAGAAATTAAATATAAAACGGCCTGCTGTAAATGCGGAGATAGATTATCATAGAATAGTAATGCACTATGTATATTTAAATATCCCATCATCCCAGAAAAAATCGGATAATTATATTGCTTTGTATGGCTTTTTAAGATCTATATGTTTGGTATTTTGTATTTATACCGACTGTGTTATCTATAAAGCAGCCTCAGAGTTAGATTTTAATTTACTCATAGATGGGAAGGTCGTTTGGATAATAATATTTATGGTTTTTATATGTAATATTTCTTTTATGGGTTTTGTAAAGTTTTACAGAAGGTTCACTTTAGAGAATTATATGGCTTTATTAACAGAAAAAAAACAGAATTCCGATTATGGTAAAAAATAAATATTTAACATTGACTATCGCATCATTAACTGTCGCATTATTAACTGTATCATGTTATGCTGAAATAGATCCATCTGCTGCTAATTCAACAGCTGCAAATATGGCTGTAAAAGGCGAATATCTTTTAGCGATTCTTTCATTCTTTTTTTGCTCTCTAATTTCAATAGTTAGAATAGTAGGATTTGTTTTTGTTCTAAGATATTTGTTCAATTATATGTTTGAAATGAATTTAATGTTTAATTCTAACGTTATTTTAATTGTCGGGGTAATATTTATAGCTTTCTTTGCTGTGAATATAAAACCATATAAGCCGGAAGTTTATATAACAAAAAGAAGGAACTATAAACAGAATGAGGTTAAAAAAAGCAATAGCATTATTCGTGATTTGTCTATAGGAGCTATTATTTCTATTTTTTCTTTATTTGTAGAATATTCCTTTTTTGCTAAATAGTTTGGAACGGAAGAGGTGGATTATTATTTACAATATAAAAACAAATAATTTATAAATGAAAGTTTCAATTATAACATCGTGCTTCAATCGTGAAGCAACTATAATATAGTAAGTGATAACTTCCCATATGTGGAATTAATGAGACTAAAAATATTTGTTTATCTTTGCATACGCTATAAGAGGTAAAATTACACGCAAATGAAAAGAATAAGAATAAAAATAAACAGATTAGGCAGAATTAGGAATTCTGAGGTTTCTTTCTCTCAAATGGTAATTTTTTCTGGCGAATCGGGATTGGGAA
>CALVSV010000033.1 GCA_944359595.1 uncultured Bacilli bacterium | reverse complement strand
TTATTATTATACTTATTTTCTTCTTTTTGTCTTCTTCCATTACTAAAACTCCTTTACTATTTATAAAACAAGTAAAGGTTTTTATATAGTTCAACCCCCCCCGAACATACGTTTGCATCCGGGAGGGCTTGTTTTATAATATTAGGTACTTTTTTTGCACCTTATAATTAAATATTATCATTTTTATTATATTTATTCAATAATGATATAATATTTAACTGATTATTTACAAGTATTTGTTCTTCTGTTAAAAATGTAAAGTTTATAACATTTTTTATTTGCTTGCTTCTTCTATTGCTTGCCAATATTGATTGTCATCTTCTTCGTTGAAAGTTTCATAATATTTTTCATTTAATTCGATCTTAATATCTGGTGTAACACCTTTATCATTTATCCAATTTCCCTTAGGTGTTAACCATTTTTGTACAGTGTATTTTAACATACCTCCTGTTTCGTTTAAATCTTTTGTTTGTTGTACTGTTCCCTTTCCGTAACTATTTGTTCCAACAACGATTGCTCCATAACTTTCTTGCATATAAGACGCTAAGATTTCTGATGCTGATGCACTATATTCATTAGTAAGTACTACAACTTTATAATCTCTAGATTCTTTAGTTTCATCAAATACTTTAGTAATATCTCCTTTTTCATCTAATTGATATATAACATCATGTTCTTTTAAGAATAAACTTATTATATTTGTAACAGTGTCTAAATAACCTCCAGAGTTATTTCTAACATCAATTACTAATGAATTGATTCCTTGTTTTTCTAGGTCTGTTAGTGCATCACTAAATTGTGAATATGTATTTAGTGCAAATAAATCTACATCAATATATCCTATTTTTTTAGAGTTGTGTTCAACTACTTTAAACGTAATAGAATCAAGTTCTATTGTTTCTAATTTTAAATTTAATGTTAAAGTTTTATCGCCTCTTAAAACTGTAATATTCATATTTTTATTTTTACTGTTTTTTATCATGTCTGAAATTTGTGCTGAAGAATAACTTGATACATCTGTATTATCTATTTTTTTAAATATATCTCCAACTTGTAGCCCAGCTCTAGCTGCAGGCGAATCTTCAAATACCGTTACTACATAAACGTTGTCATCCTTATCCATATTAACTTCTACACCAATACCAGAATAAGATCCAGTAAGTCTATCATTAAAATCTGAAGTAACACTTTCATCTAAATATGTTGTGTATGGATCTTCTAATACACTTAACATACCACTTATTGCTCCATTTATTAAATCATTAGTGTCTACATCTTCATAATAATTTTCTTTTATATCATTATATGTATCTACAAATTCTTCTAACGCTTCATCATTATTATTTAATTTATCAGAATTAAAATTAATTGTAACTGCATATCCTACAATAATACCTATAACTAATGTTATAAATATAATAGATATAACTTCTGATACTTTAAAACTATCTTTAATTTTTTTATTATTGTTATTCTTCTTTTCCACTTATGTTACCTCCAATTGTATTTACATTAATAATATATCATATTTTTTATTATAATAGAACATAAAAAAAGAATAACTTTAAAATTATCCTTTTGTTTACGTATATTAATTTATTTTATAGTATTTAATATATTTTCATATCCTTCAACACATTCTGTATTTTTTCCATCAACTATTTTAATTAATGTATTATCTTTAACTTTTAATTCATTTACAGCTTGTGCTTGTGTATTAACTTCATCTGATATATATTTATTATTCAATTGATTATTTAAATCAACTATATATATCTTTTTATCAGATGTCATCATATAATTTTTATATATTTCATAAAATGGACTATCAGATGTTGCATATATAACATAATATTCACTATTATTTCTATTAAATGTTTGACCAGCTAATATTTCTTCATATTGAATTTCTACTTCTGTTTCCTCTACATTATTTTCAGATAATTTATTTTTCAATATAATAAATCCCCATATAAGAGCTATAGAAAGTATAATAATACCCAATATTATTAGAAATTTTTTTATTTGACTACTTATATCATCATCATAAAAATTTTTATTTTTATTAGTATAATATTTTTTGTTTGCCTTTTTCATATATGTACCTCTTTTCTTAAAATATTATATCATCTTAATTAATTATTATCAATACTTCTAACTGCTTCTCCAACAACTACTACTCTTCCTTCAAATACTTTATTTTCCATATCAGTTGTAGCGTTAATATCTAACCATATACGTATTTCAAAATCTCTAGATTGATTTTTATCTAAATATCCTGTAGATATTATATTATTAGTAAAACTAGATAAAAGTGCTGGCGCATCATCATTTACTTGTACCTTAATATAATTTGCTGGTATAGTAGATACAGCTTCTGGTACTAATTTTATAGTATATTTTGTATAATAATCATTATCTTGATTAGCGCTTATACTAAATTTATATGGATTATTATTTTTTCCAATATCATCACTTGTTGGCACAGCATTACTTAAATTAATATAACTTGTTTGAGCTTCATTCATTGTTACATTTAAATTACCAGTACTATTAAATGTTTTTTCAGGTGATTCTTTATTAGTAACTAAAATAGAATATGTACTAGATATAATAAGTGTTAATAAACAAATTATACTTATTAAAGTAATTATTATTATATTTCTATTTTTTAATACTGAATTACTATTTTTCTTTTTATTATTAACTTTCTTTTTTTGTGTTTTTTTCTTTTTATTATTTGCCATATATATTTCCTTTCTAAAATTTATATATAATTTTTTCTATTTCTTTATCAAAATTATCTAACATAATATAATCTGCAAAACCATCATCAATATATTGTTCTTTAATATGCTTTTTATTTTCATCTAACATTATAACCATAGGTATATTAAATCCATCTATTTTCTTTAATTCTTTTAATACAGAATATCCACTCATATCTCTTAGATCATCATCAATTAATATCAAACTATATTTTTTCCCATATTTTATTTTATTTATTACATCTTTACCATATAAACTTGTCATAGTAGTTATATTTTCATGTTTTAATCTTTTCTTAACTTTATCTACTATTTCTTTTCTACTACTTGCTATTAATATTTGTTTACTAGTATTAATATAATATTCATATGAATTTAATAACGTACTTTTTTTGTTATCTACATTTATTCTTTGATCAAGAACAAGTATTATTTTAGTACCTTCACCTTCATTACTTTTAATCATTAAATTACCACCTAATATTTTAATGATTTTTTGACATAAATGAAGATTTATTTCCATTTTTTCTAGTTCTTTTACGTCATCAGGAGATATTTCCATAGTTGTTTTTAATATATCATTAATCTTGTCTATTGACATTCCTTCACCAGAATCAGATATACTAATAATTAATCTACATACATCATATCTTTCAATAGTATTTATATTAAATTCTATAAATCCATTATTTGTCTTTTTTATAGAATTTAAAAGTATAGACATAATTATTTGTTTTAATTTGATAGAATCACCAAATAAATATGGTGTATTGTTCGGTATAGAACTTCTAAATTCTACATTTTTTGGAATACATGTATTAACTCTAGTAATAATATCATTGTATAAATTTTTAAGATTATATCTAGTATTTATAAATTTTATCTTATCTTTATCTATAGTCGCTATATCAAGTACATCATTTATAACAAAATCAAGTTGTCTTACATAATTATTTATCTTCTTTAATGCAGTTTTAATTTCTTTAGTATCATCACTATCTTTTACACTCTTATAAATATTATTTATATTAAATATTGGTTCTCTAACTTCACCAGTAACTTCAAATAAGAAATTAGATTTATCTTCATAACTTTCTTCTACTAATCTTTTATTCTTATATAATTCATTAATCATTTGTATATCTGGATTTTCTATAGTAAAATACATTAAAAATGTTATAAATGCTTCCCCAAAAGTAATTAAAAGTAAACCCGGATTCATCTTTTGAATAGTCATAACTATTCCACCGACAATTAAAAATACAAGTATAGGTATGAATTTTTTTTCTGTAATCCTTTTTATATTTTTAATTAAACATATAATAATTATTATTATAAATAAACCTGATATTATATACATTAGATTAGTAGATGGTCCATATGAATATACTATACCATCTTTATTATTATAATATAATGGTAACATTACAACTAAAAACATTAAAATAAATGATAAAAATATAAATATTTTAAGTATTTTAATTTTAGTATCTCTTTTTACAGATATAAAAAATATATATGATGTAAAAAGCATTAACCATAAAACCAAATACACTAAATAAAGTTTAGAAAATACCAAATTAAATATTGGATATGTATCCATATATTTCATAAAATAATAACAAGGAACACCAATACTAGTACCTAATAAACTAGTTAATATTAAATATGAATAAAGTTTGTTTTCTGTTGAATTAAATCTTTTCTTAGAAAAAAATACAATAGTCAACAACAATATAAAGAAAAATGAACAAAATGTAAAAGATATACCGACATTCATAATTAACCTCACCTACTATAACTAATTGTACCAAATTTCTAATGAAAAGTATATAAAAAAAGAGCAAAAAACTCTTTTATCTTAATTCTGAAAGAAACAATATGTCAATTATTATTTCTTACTATTTACTAATTTTTTTATTTATTTATATTAAATTAAAAGACCAGAAAAACAGTTTCATTTATCACTATTTTTTTCTAAATTTAAATATTCACGTGATTTATTGTCATCTTTTTCACTCATTTTTTCAAGTTTTAACATATCTACTTTTCCAGCTAAATTTAATGGAATATTATCTACATATCTATACCATTTTGGTTGTTCTCTTTCGGGAACTAGTTCACTTACTAATCTTTTAATTTCTTTATGTATTTCAAGAGTAGATTTATCTCTATTTTTCTTAAGTACAATATAGGCCATAGGCATCTTACCAGTTCCCTTACTATCTACAGTTGTACCAACTACCGCACAAATAAATACATCTTCACATTTATCTATTGCATTTTCTATTGGTAGAAGTGGAACTGTATGTCCATCAGGACGCATTATTACGTTTTTAATTCTATCTATAAAAAATATTGCTCCATCTTGATCCATATAAACTAGATCTCCTGTTTTTGCCCATTTAACTCCATTATCATCTATTTCAAAGAACTTTTCATTTTCTTCTTCTCTATTAAGATATCCATTCATCATAGTTGGTCCTGTAACATATAATTCACCAGTTTTCTTATCTCTACCATATGTAACTTCTTTTCTAGTATTTATATCAATTATTTTTACGTTGTTACCAACGTGTGGAATACCTACACTACCAGGTCTATTAATATCTTTGTTTACGGTAGTTATATAACCACCACCAAACTCACTCATTCCTAATCCCTTTTTTAATTTTTCGCTTCCATGGTTAATCAAATATTCATTTACATAATATTCTTTACTAGGTGTCATTTTATCTCCACCAGATATAGAATTTCTTAAAAATTTAAGTTCATCACCTTTAAATATTTTAGAATTAGCTAAAATTTCAAAAAATCTTGGTACCCCCATTGCATGAGTAGGTCTATTTTTTTGTATTAATTTTGGAAAATCTGTTGGTTTATAACTTGGTATTAAAGCAACAGTTATACCACTAGATAATGCATTATGCATTCCAACGCTAGATCCATATGCAGAAAAGAATGGTACATTACCTAAAAATACTTCACCAACTTTAGGGCATATTCCAGAATATTTTAACTGCATATTTTGTCCATTAAGTGTTTCATTTGGTAAACATGCTCCTTTTGGTTTTCCAGTTGTTCCACTAGTATACACAACAACAGCAGTCTCACGTTCTACAAATTTCGCACTCTTAATATTATCAAAACTTTCCCCGGCTTTAATAAATTCTTTATAACTTATATATTTACCCGTATATTTATATTTTTTATGTGTTAAATTATATGCAACTTTAATCTTTCTGCTAGTAATAGATTCTATTGGACTAACAGATACAACTGTTTTTAATGATTTAACATTATCAACTATTTTATCTATATTATTTTTACATAAATCTACCATAATTAAAACTTTACTATTAGATTCATCTAAATAATCTTTAACTCTACTAGCTGGTGTACGTGGCTCTATTAAACATGCTATAGCGCCTATCTTATTAATAGCGTAGAATACATATACGAACTCTGGTATATTAGGCATACATATAGTTATGTAATCACCCTTTTTAACACCTAATGCTTTTAAAGATTTAGCGCACATCTCTATATTATTAAACATCTCATAATATTTAATATTTTTACCCATATAACTTAACGCAACTTCTAAATAATTATCCTTATTAACTTCTTTTAAATATTCATATACTGTCATTTTGGCTACTTCTTCATTTCTTGATTCTATAGGGAAATATTTTAACCATGGCATATCTATTGAAGCTAATCCTGTTTTATACATGTTTCTTCTTTCCATTTCTTTTTCCAAAGTATCAACAATAATTAAATTATCATCAGAATCAATCATGGCGATATACCCCGTTTTAAAATATCCATTACTATCTAATTTAAGTTCCTTACCATTTATATATGTCTTACAATAATCATCAGATTTAATAAGTAAATTACCAATATCAAAACAAGTATCAGAATCGTCTATAACATCTATAAGTTTTATATCAATTTCCATCTTTAACCCTACTAAATTATTTATTTCAGGTATACTATATGCTCTATAAACTTTAATCTTTAATCCACTAACATAACTATTAATAATATTAATTTTATGATCATCTATTAATTTACTTATAATAAGTATACTATCTAATTTAATTTTAGTATTAAATTTTGTAATTTCATACATTATATCTTCTGTAGTAAACAAATAATTTATTTTATATTGCTTAATTAAATCTATTAATTCATTTTTATTTCCAATAATTATTTTCATACCCTTAATTAATGGTATTAATACATTAATATTATATCCAATATAATCATACATTGGATTTATATTAATTATATTTTTCTTTTTAATCTCTAATGCAGAATCTAAAAAAGTATCAATACTATTAATTAATGATTTATTATTAATATGTACACTAACTATATTATCATTATAATCCTTATAATAATTTATTATTATCTCTTCATCATCTTTATACTTTATATTAACATCTTTATATTCATTATTTAAACTAATAAATTCACTCCATTTTAAAATATTTTTAATATCATAGTTTTTTTCACCTACTAAAATAATCATACTAATATCTTTATTTTTAATAATATCATAATATTTATCCATATTATATTCATCAATAATAAGTATATTATTATTAATACATTCTTCTATATATTTATTATCTAAATCATAATTTATATAATTAATAACTGCCCCCAATTTATTTAAAGCAAAAAACAAATATATTGCTTCAACACTTGTATTTAAACATACATTAACTTTACTTTTTTTTACACCAACACTATTTAATGATCTAGCTAATAGATCAATACTATTAAGTAAATTATTATAACTTACTTCTTCATCATTACATACTAAAGCTATATTATTTTTATATTTTTTGCAAGATTCACTAACGATATCATACATTCTTTTGTTTTTAAGTTCCATTATAATCCCCATTTCTAACTATAATACTTTTTCTTACAAGAAAATTATAACACATATTTTATCGATTTCAATGTAAAACCATAAAAAAATAAGCTAATACTAGCTTATTTTACTAATTTTTTTAAATTATTTTTATTTAACTTTTCTGCGATATGAACATTAAAAGTTTTTCCTTGAACATTATATGAAACATCTTCACCAATATTTTTCTTGTAGATAGCTCCTCCCAACGGACTATTTATTGTAACTTCATTAATATCACTATCAAAATCAATTGATTTACCTACAAGTTTTACAACACATTCTTGAGTATAATCATCAGCGCTAATTTCTGTACGTACAATATCCCCAATATCTATAAATTCATTATTATTATGTTTTTCAATTATTTCAACTCTAGATAGTAATAGACGTTGTTTTTGTAATTCATGTAATATACGACGTTCTTCTATTTGCAATATTTCAAATTCTGGTTCATCTCCAATATTACCAGTACCTTCACGATATGCACTACTTCTTCCCATAGTAATTTTATTTAATTTTTCAACTGTTCTTGAAATTGAATCTAATAATTCTTCATATCCTTCTTGATCTAAATATACTTTAGTTATGTTTTCCATATTTTTTTTCCTTTCTTTTTGACGTATTTCAAATTATACCATATATATTATTATTATGTCAAATTTTTTATAGAATCAAAAAATTTGACAAATATTTTTTTCATATTTTCATCTTCATAATATGTTTTTTCAGGATGAAACTGAACACCCAAATTAAAAGTATTATTGTTGTATTCAATAGATTCAATTACATTATCATATGATAGAGCACTAACACTATAAATACCAGGATCATTTACATATTCATTATGATATGAATTAACTAATATATTATCTTCTCCTAATATATTAAACAACTTTGAATTTTTAACTATATTTATTTTATGAAAAGTATCATTATGATTATTTATTTTATTTAAATTATTTTGATATATAGAAGCCATACATTGCATACCCAAACATATACCTAATATAGGTTTATTATTTTTAATTGCATACTCACACACTTTTTTATCATAATCATAAAAATCGTCTCCACCTTGCAATATAATACCATCACACATATCTAATAATTCATTAATATCTTTTTCTTCTTTATCATTTACACTATTATTAATATTATAAACTGGTGGAATAATACATATTGGTAATAATCCATTATCTAAAATAATATTTTTAAAACTATCATACATAATAAATACATCTTTACCACTAATATTTTTATCATATCTAGAAATTATACCTATTTTTCTTTTCATATATAACCCCCTAATAAATTATATAAAAAAAGTGATTAATAATCACTCTTTCTTCTTTTAAGTACTATTGCAGTAATAATACCACCAAGTATAGCTATTCCTCCAATACATGCACCTATTTTAATTATTTTGCTTTTATCAGAGCAACAACAATCACATTCGCGGTAATCTTCAAGTTCGATATCATCTTCATATTTATTTTTTGACATGATAATCCCACCTTTCATAATTATTATACCACACACAAGTATTTTTAAAATAATTTTTATATAATTTATTTAGACAATATTCTAGTTTATTTTATATTTTTCCATAATATTAGCAATAGCAGCGTTAAGACGCGCAACTGGTACTCTATAAGGTGAAGTAGATATATAAGTTATACCAATTTTATTAAAAAATCTAATAGAATTAAGTTGAGCTGCATGTTCACCACACACCCCTAATTTAAAGTTTGGTTTTACTAATCTAGATTTACGTACACTTAATTTTACAAGTTCACCAACACCACCTATATCAAGAGATTTAAATGGATCATTTTCAAGTAATTTTTTATCTAAATAACTATTTATAAATTTAGATGCATCATCTCTTGAAAAACCAAAAGTTAATTGTGTTAAATCGTTTGTACCAAAACTAAAGAAGTCACTTTCTTTAGCAAGTTCCCTAGATTTAATACAAGCCCTAGGTGTTTCTATCATAGTACCTATCTTATATTTAATTTTTATATTATTTTCTTTCATAACTTGTTTAATAGTATTAACTACTATATTCTTAACATAATTAAATTCTTTTACATCAACAGTAAGAGGAA
>CALVSV010000032.1 GCA_944359595.1 uncultured Bacilli bacterium | reverse complement strand
ATAGTATTTGCGTAATTTATAAATAGTAAAGGAGTTTTAATAGTGGATGTAAATAGAAATAAGAAAATATGTATAATAATAACATCATTACCACTAGTATTGTTACTTATAATAGGCGTAAGTTATGCGTACTTTTCTAACAAAGGTGTTAGTGATGAACGGGGAGTACAAGCAGGAACACTTAGAATAGTGTATACTGATAATATTAGCGATACAGTTGAAATAGATGATATAGTACCAATATATGATACTGAAATAAAGGAAAAAGCAAGTAAATTTGCATTTAATATCGATAATACTGGAACATCTCAAGCATATGTAGATATAAAATTAACAGATATAGTAATGGATCCAGAATTATCGAATTTAGAGTTTAAATGGGCTCTATATTCTTGAGATACAAAGATAAGTAATGGTAACTTTAGAAATGTTACAAATAACAAAGTATTACTAACAAAAAATATAGAACTACCTCAATCAAATAATAAAGATTATGAGTTATATATATAGATAAGTGAAAATGATCTAGATCAAAGTACATTAATGAATAAAAGCTTTAGCTGTAAAATAACAGTAGAAGGAAATCAAGAAAAGGGTGCAGACCTTTTATCAACAGTAATAAAAAATAATAATTCAATAAATGATGCAACACAGATTTTAATACTATTGCGACAACAGATGAGGGCTTAATAAAGGGTGTTGATGATGATGGAGATACATATTACTTTAGAGGAAATGTAGAAGATAATTATGTAAAAATAGGAGATATGGAATCATTATGGAGGATAGTTAGGGTGAACGGAGATGGCACAATCCGTTTAATATCTGATGAAGTAATGGGTAAGACGCCCTATAGCACAATCCCTAGTGAGAAATATGGTGGTTATACATATGATAATAGCGCACCAAATGTAGGAGACGGAACTTCATCAACAATAAAAACATATTTAGAGAATTGGTATACAACAAATTTAAGTGAATATGATAACTTAATAGCTAATACTAGGTATTGCAACGACACAACAGTCTCAGAGGTTGATAAGGACGGTTATATATATTATGGAGCTAACGAAAGGGTAGTTAGTAAAAAAATTCCGCAATTTATATATCCGAATACTACAAAAACATACGGTGGAGAATATGATTTAAAGATAGGACTATTAACGGTGGATGAACTAGTATTTGCAGGAGGAAGCTATAGAGTTACAAATACTAACTATTATTTAAAAAATGGAAATAATTATTGGCTTGGGACACCTAGTTTTTTCTCCAGCAATGGTTTTGCAACTGAGTTTGGCATTAGGGACGATGGTTATTGTGATCAATATAATGTTGTTGTCAATCGTAATGTCGTGCCAGTTATAAATTTAAAATCAAATATACTGTATTCAATAGGTGACGGAACTAAAACAAATCCGTACGCCGTTAATCTTAATAACATTTAAATGCGTTTAACGCATTTTTTAATATTATAATGTATAATAATTAATTAATATATGATAGAATAGTAGCAGAGAGGAGTACATCATTATGAAAGAAGGAAGAGGAAGTTTTTTTGATAAGTTATTAATGCGCTTTAAATATTTTTTAAAGAAATTATTATTAAAAAAAGAAGAAGAAATAGAAATAGAAAAAAAGGAAGAAGAAAAAAAATATAAAAAAAAGAAAGAATATATTATAAATGATGTTACTCCTAAAAAAGTTAAAGTTGTTAAAACTAATAAAAAAATAATAAATAAAAAAGAAAATAAAGTTAATAGTATTAATGAATCTAAAAATAAAATAAATATTGAAAATAAAAAAGAGAAAAATGATTATGAACAAAAAAAACATAAAAAAAGTATCTAAAAAAAATAAAGAAAAGAATAAAAATATTGTTGGTAACAATCCTAATATAAATAATAAAAAAATTGATAATAGAATAGATATTGATAATAATATAGTAAACGAAGTACATAATATTAATAGCTTAAATAATAAAATAATTAATATTATTAATAAAGATAAGAATGAACTATTAATTATTATTAATGAATTAAATATAATAAAAGAACAAGTACAAGATGAAAAAAATATTGAAAATATTGAAAAATATAATAAAAAGTTGGATTCATTAAAAAGAAGGATAGAAGAAATAATAAGTAGATTTGAAAAGTTAAAGAGTAAGATGTCTCCAGAATTGTTAGTTGAATTGGATAATGATAAATTATTTGACTATATTGATAATGTTAAGGAATTTACCGATGAGGAAATAGAAAATATTACAGAAAAAATAGAGTCTAATTTAGATTATTATGAATTATTAGTTCAAGCTTATTCACTAGAAGAAGAAACTAAAACAGATGTAGAAAATAGAAAAATTGTTATTAATGAACATAAAATCAAATTAGATGAAGAAAATAGAGAATATGATGAAATTATTAGGTCTAGTAATAAATTGTTTGAACAATTGAATAATCAATCAAAAAATATTGTTGATCTAACAAATAAAGTTGGGAATATACAAATTGAAAAAAATTTAATCAATCATATTGATACAACTAAAAATATAAGTAAAGCTAAAGAATTTATTAAAGGTGTTGTTGGGCTTCCTCTTGTTATGACATTAAATCCTGGTGCGATGATACTTGGGGGATATTTACTTGGGACTGCTGTTAATAACATTAGAAAAAAGATGAATCCACAAAGTAATATCCCACGTTATATGTATGAAGTTGATAATAACTATATAAACGAAATTAGAAATAGTAAATATACTTTAAATGATGTTGAAAGAATGCTTACAAAAAATATAAGTGATATTAGATATTTAAAAAGTGAATATATTAGTAAATTTGGTAATTATTATGATTATGCTGCATACATAAGTAATTTAAATAAATTAGAAAATATTGAGAAAATTTTAATTGAAAAACAAAAACAAGTTGTTATACAACAAAAAAAAGTTAATGCGTTGGAAAAAGAACAACAAAAGAAATTATTATATGTAAAAAATCTTAATAAAAATTGATAGCTAGTTATAATATTAATGGGTAATATATTTATATGTATTAGTTAAAAATGATTATTAAGATAATTTTGACAAAACAGTATAAAAAAAAGAAATATTTGACTAAAAGTATTTGAATATTTCTTTTTTTGTTGTATAATCGAAATATAGTAGAGTGGAGGGGATTATATGGCTCAATTAACTGACAATGCTGTATATAATCAATTACATAGATATGCATTTGATGAACTAAAAAAAATAATTGAGAACCCATTAAGTAAGGATGAATACAATAACGCTTTAGAATTTTTGAAAAGTGCGAACGCAACAACAGAAGAAGAAAAGGAAAAATCTGCTTTTATACAAAAAATTACTATGCCAATGTACAAAGGGACTTGTAAAAACTTTTTAACTAAAGATGTATCAGAATTAACTAATGATGAAAAAATATTATATAATAAAAATATAGAAGATATTAAAAATGTTATAAAAAAAGAAACTAGGACTAAAAAAATAGAAGAAGTTAAAAACGAATTAGAACAACAAGATATATCAGTAATAAATACTAATGATGGTAAAAATTTGATGAAGATGACTGATAGTGTAGGCAATACAGTATTAACTGAAATGGTAGGAAACAGTGTAGGTAAAATATTAGATGAAGAAGCATCATTTATTGTGGATGGTAGTAGTAATAGTTTAAAATCTGCTGATAATTTTGCGTCTGAACTTAAAAAACATAGAATAACTAATGATAATATGGTAAATGTTAATACTGCTAATACAAATAATTTACAAAGTGATACACAAGAAGAAATTGCTGTTATAAAGTCTACAATGAATTTAGACAATGCCAATTACGATACTAGGATGGGCGTTGCTGTTACAGAAAAAGGTAAAGTTTTAGATACTAATAATACTAATGAACAAATTAATGTTCAAGAACTAGGTAAGAATAATACTACATTAGAAACTGTTCAAAAGAAAATGACTAAACAAGAACTATTTGAATATATTTCTGAACTGGAAGAAAAAGGAGTAAATAAAGAAGAAGCTAGTAAACTTTTAAATAATATTCCTACTTTTAGCGCTCTTAGTGAAGATACTAAAGCAAATATTATTAACTGTTTTCATTCTTTAAATGAAGAAAAACAAAATAATTTAAATAATGCAAAAACACTTGTAAAAACATATGATTCAAAAATAAATAATGCAGCAAAAGTTAGCAGTATAGTAATATCTTTTATTGCTGGTATTATTAGTGGAGTTGTATTAATGTTATTAGTATATTTCTTTATTACTCATTAATTTATAAATTTTATATGTTTTTTTAAGAGAATGGTTACATTCTCTTTTTATTTTTAGTATAATAAGCATATATTGAGGTGATAACTTGGAAAATTTTATTAAAATTGAAAATCTTAATTTTTCATATGGTAAAAATAAAATATATGACCATTTTAATTTAACTATTAAGGAAGGTGAGTGGGTATCAATATTAGGAGCTAATGGTGCTGGTAAAACAACTCTTGTTAAAATTTTAGTTGGATTATATAAAAATTATGATACTATAACTATTGATGGTAAAATATTAAACAAAAAAAATTATAGGGATATAAGAAAAATTATGGGTGTAATATTGGATAATCCAGAAATAGAATTTGTATGTGAAACAGTACGTGATGAAATTGCTTTTAACTTAGAAAATTTACAATATTCAAAAAAAGAAATTAAAGAAAGGATAGATGAAGTTAGTAAGTTGCTCAAAATAGAAGATATTTTAGATGTTGAACCACATAGATTAAGTGGAGGTCAAATGCAAAAAGTCTCTATTGCATCAGCTCTTGCACTTAAACCTAAATTGTTAATATTAGACGAAGCAATATCTATGATAGACCCCTTTGATAAAGAAAACATTTTAAAGATTATTAAAGAATATCACAAAAATGAAAATACTACTATAATTAATTTCACTTCTGATATTGAGGAAACAATATACTCTGATAGAATAGTTGGTTTATACAAAGGTCAAATTGGAATAGATGGTACACTAAAGGCAGTATTAAGTGAAGATAGAGCAATGAAAAAATTAGGCTTAGATTTACCCTTTATTGTCGATCTTTCAACTAAACTTAAATTATATGGACTTATTGATGATATTGAATTAGATATCGATAAGTTGGTGAACAAATTATGGAAGTAAAAAAAGCTCTTGTTACTGGTGCTAGTAGTGGTATTGGTAAAGATATTGCTATATATTTATCAAAGTTAGGGTATGACTTGATATTAGTTGCTAGAAGAGAAGAAAAACTATTGGAAATCAAAGATATGTTAAAAACAAATGTTAAGACAATTTGTTTGGATTTAACAGTAGAAGAAAACTGCTATAAATTATATGAACTAACTAAAAAATATAATGTTGATATATTGATTAATAATGCAGGTTTTGGTGATTTTGGTAAATTTTATGAAACTGACATAGATAAAGAATTAAATATGATAAACTTAAACATTAAAGCTCTTCATATATTAACAAAATTATATATAAAAGATATGGTTAATAAAAATAATGGGTATATATTAAACGTAGGATCTATGGCGTCTTTTGCACCAGGACCGTTGATGTCTACATATTATGCTACAAAAAGCTATGTGCTAAGACTTACTGAGGGAATATCTAAAGAATTGAAATACAGTAATAGTAATGTTAAAATTAGTGTGTTATGCCCAGGACCTGTTGATACAGAATTTAATAGAGTTGCAAATGTAAATTTTTCTATTAAACCATTATCTAGTGAATTTGTTGCAAAGTATGCAGTAGATAAATTATTAGATGGAAAATGTATTATAATACCTGGAGTTATGATGAAACTAGGACATTTCTTTTCTAGATTTTTAAGCGATAATGCACTAGCTTATATTATATATAGAAATCAAAAAAATAAAACTAAGAAGGTGAAATGATGAAAATAAAATTTGAAGATGTTAGCTATTCATACTTATATGGTACGCCATTACAAAAAGATGCATTGAAAAATGTATCTACAGAAATATTAGAAGGGAAAATCAATGGTATAATCGGTCCATCAGGGTCTGGTAAATCAACAATGATTGAACTAATTAATGGATTGAAATTACCAACTAAGGGAATAGTATATGTTGGTAAACATAAATTACGAAATAATATTAGAATAATTGGAGCAAACAAATTACGATTTGAAATAGGTATTGTATTTCAAAATCCTGAAGAACAATTTTTTCTAAAAACAGTAAAAAAAGAAATTGAATTTGGTATGAAATATTTTGGCTATAAAACTGATAGAATAGATGAAAGAGTAAAAAAAGATTTAAAAATGGTTGGTCTTAATAAAGATATATTATATAGAAATCCATTTACGCTTTCTGGTGGTGAAAAAAGGAAAGTCGCAATCGCATCAGTTCTTGCATTTAATCCTAAAATAATTATTTTAGATGAACCAACTAATGGGTTGGATTCTACAGGAAAAGAATCACTTGTTAGATTGATTAAGATGCTGAAGGAAAAATATGATAAAACTGTAATTGTTGTTAGTCATGACGTAGATACACTGTATAGATTTGTTGATAATGTTATTATATTAGCAAATGGAAAAATTATAGCTCAAGGAAATAAATATGAAGTATTTAAAAGGACTGATTATTTAACAGAAAATGGTGTTAAAGTTCCTAAAATTGTTTATTTTATACAAAAAATGGAGAAGAAAATATCTAAAAAAGTTAAAGATGTAGATAATGTTATTGATTTAATAAAGGAGATAAATAAATATGTATGATAATATATTATTAAGTAGATATTTTCCAATAAAATCTAAAATGCATAATATGGATCCATTTTGTAAAATGTTATGTACATTATTATTTATTATAACATTATTAATATCTAATAGTTTAACAGTTATATTTATTTTATCTTTGGTAACATTAATAATGATGTTAAGAAGTAATGTTCCATTTAGATTATATTTTAAGAGTGTGGCTAAAACAGTTCCAATTATATTAATAATTATAATAGTTACTTTATTATTTAATGTTAGTTATTTAATCATTTTGGCAATATTAATTAAAGTTGTTTTAATAGTTTTATATACTTCAATATTAACGTTTACATCAACTCCAACAGAAATAACTATAGGACTTGAAAAAATATTTTTTCCATTAAAAATAATTGGTGTTCCAACAAGTAAACTTGCCCTTGAGATAACTATGGGTATAAGATATATACCAATACTTATGGAACAAATTGAAAGAATTAGGAAAACTCAAGCAAGTAGAGGTGTGGATTATGAAAATGCTAGATTTGGTGGTAGAATGTTTGCAAATATTTCTATGATAGAACCAATGTTTAGATTATCTAATAAAAGAAGTAGAGAACTATATACTGCAATGGAACTTAGAATGTATACTGTATATAATAAAAGAACTAGTTATAGAACAATCCATTGGAATATGAAAGATACATTTTTATTGTTTTTACATTTAATTATTTTAGCTATATTTATATATAAGGAGGTACTGGGATATGGTTCGATATTTGATAACTTTTTCGTACGATGGATCTGGTTTTAATGGATATCAGAAACAAAGTGGGAAAAGAACAATACAAGATGAATTAGAAAAAGCGCTAAAAAAAATCAATAACGATAAAGATGTAGATGTTTTTGCATCTGGTAGAACTGATAAGGGCGTTCATGCACTAAATCAAAAGGCACACTTTGATTTAGATATAACAATAACTGATGAGAAATTAAAAATGGCTTTAAATAGTAATTTACCAGATGATATATATGTTAAAGAGATAGAAAGAAAAGATAGCGATTTTAATGCTAGATATAAAGTAGAAGCAAAAGAATATATATATAAAATAAATATCGGAGAATATAATCCGTTAGAAAGAAATTATATATATCAATATAATAAAAAATTGGATATTGTAGAAATGGAAAGAGCATTAAAATATTTAGAAGGTGAACATAATTTTAAATCATTTACATTATCAACAGATGATTGTGATAATTATGTAAGGACTATATCGCAAACAAATTTAACAAGAGACTTAAAAAATCCAAATTTAATTACAATAACTTTTTTGGGCAATGGTTTTTTAAGACATATGATAAGAACAATGATAGGTACGTTAATTCAAGTAGGCGAAGGTAAAAAGAAAGCTGAAGAAATAATAGATATTATTAAGAAAGAAGATAGAAGAAGTGCAGGCCCAACATGTAATCCAGAAGGTTTATATCTTAAAAATGTTTTTTATTAAAATTTAAAAATATCTATTGCAAAATTATAATAAAGAGTATATAATATATTGTTGAAAGAAGGGGATAGTATGAATAATAATGGTTGGGGATTAGGATCTATGCTATTATGTATAGGTATGATTGGTTTATGCTTAATGTGTTGTTGTGCATTAATTTTAAAACTAGAACATAAATCTCATAAAAAATTATATGATAATAATATTACTTATAATATTAGACATGAATCACATACTATTCTAAATAATAAATAATATTTAATTTATAATTGACATATACTATTATAGATGATATAGTAGTTATGCATAAATTTAAGTTTTGATTATTCAAAACTTAAAAAAATACCCTGGTTGATACACCAGGATATGTGCGTTAAAGAGAGGAGGAGTAATAATGCCTACAGTAAATCAAATAATAAGAAAAGGTAGAAAAAATAAAACAAGAAAAAGTAAATCACCAGTATTGGGATTTAGATTAAATACATTAAAGAAAAAAACTACTAAGACAAATTCGCCACAAAAACGTGGAGTGTGTACTCGTGTTGGTACAATGACACCAAAAAAACCAAACTCTGCATTACGTAAATATGCGCGTGTTCGTTTAAGTAACGGGTACGAAGTTACTGCATACATTCCAGGTATTGGACATAATTTACAAGAACATAGTGCTGTATTGATTCGTGGTGGACGTGTTAAAGATTTAATCGGTGTTCGTTATCACATTATTCGTGGTACTATGGATACTCAAGGTGTTCAAAATCGTGAACAAGGTAGAAGCAAATATGGTACAAAAAAACCTAAGAAAAAATAATAGATAATTAAATAATGAGAGGAGGATGGATATGCGTAAAGCTCAAGCAAAGAAAAGAGATGTACTTCCTGACGCATTATACAATTCTAAAATAGTTACTAAATTAATAAATCAAATAATGAAAGATGGAAAAAAAGGTACAGCTCAAAAAATAGTATATAATGCTTTTAAATTAGTTGAAGAAAGAACTGGAAAAGAAGCTATGGAAGTATTTAATGCTGCGATGGAAAATATTACACCACAACTAGAAGTAAAATCAAAACGTGTTGGTGGATCAAATTATCAAGTTCCTATCGAAGTTAATGCAGTAAGGGGACAAGCCTTAGCACTTAGATGGTTAATAAATTATTCAAGAGATGGTCATGGAAATGGAATGGCTGAAAAACTAGCCACAGAAATAATTAATGCATCAAATGGAACTGGTGCAGCAGTAAAAAAATGTGAAGACACACATAAAATGGCAGAAGCAAATAAAGCATTTGCTCATTATCGTTGGTAAAAGAAAGGAAAATAAGTATGGCTCGTGATGTTTCGTTAGAAAAAACTCGTAATATAGGTATAATGGCACACATCGATGCAGGTAAAACAACATGTACAGAACGTATATTATATCATACTGGTAAAATCCACAAAATTGGTGAAACACATGATGGTGAATCACAAATGGACTGGATGGAACAAGAACAAGAACGTGGTATAACAATTACATCTGCTGCAACGACTGCATACTGGAAAAATTATAGATTTAATATAATAGATACTCCAGGACACGTTGACTTTACTATAGAAGTATCAAGAAGTTTACGTGTATTAGATGGATCTGTTGCCATATTAGATGCACAAGCTGGTGTTGAACCTCAAACTGAAACAGTATGGCGTCAAGCTACTGAGTTTAAAGTTCCACGTATTATATTCGTTAATAAAATGGATAAAATGGGAGCAAACTTTGAATATAGTTTAGGTACAATTACAAATAGACTTGGTGTTAATGCGAAAGCAATAGAACTTCCAATAGGAAGTGAATCAGAATTTAATGGTGTTGTTGATTTAGTTGAAATGAAAGCTTATCAATATGATGGGCAACCAGAAGAAGAAGCTAAGGAAATTGAAATACCAGAAGATCTTAAAGAAGAAGCAATAAACAAAAGAAATGAACTTATTGAAGCAGTTGCTGAATTTGATGATGAATTAATGGAAAAATACTTGGAAGGAGAAGAAATAAGCGTTACGCTATTAAAAAATGCTATACGTAAAGGTGTTCTTGCAGTAGAATTCTTCCCTGTATTATGTGGAACTGCACTAGGTAATATGGGAGTTAAATTACTTTTGGATGCTGTAATTGATTATTTACCATCACCATTAGATGTTGAATCAATTAAATGTGTAGATATGGATGGTAAAGAAACAGTTAGACATCCTAGTGATGATGAACCTTTCTCTGCCTTAGCATTTAAAGTTATGACAGACCCATATGTTGGTAGACTTACATTCTTTAGAGTATATTCTGGTAAGTTAACTAGTGGAAGCTATACATTAAATTCAACAAAAAATACAAAAGAAAGAATTGGACGTATTTTACAAATGCATGCTAATAACAGAAAAGAAATTACTGAAGTATATACAGGTGATATTGCTGCTGCAGTAGGACTTAAAAATACTACTACTGGGGATACATTATGTGATGAGAAAAAGCCTGTAATACTTGAATCAATGGTATTTCCAGAACCAGTTATAGAGCTTGCAGTAGAACCAAAGACAAAATCTGATCAAGATAAAATGGCTCTTGCTCTACAAAAACTTGCTGAAGAAGACCCAACATTTAAAGTACATACTGATGTTGAAACTGGTCAAACAGTTATTGCTGGTATGGGAGAATTACACTTAGATGTAATAGTTGACAGAATGAAAAGAGAGTTTTCTGTTGAAGCAAACATTGGTCAACCACAAGTTGCTTATCGTGAAACAATCACTCAAGAAGGTGAATGTGAAGGTAAATATATTAAACAATCAGGTGGTAGAGGACAATATGGACATGTATGGATCAAATTCGAACCAAATCCTGGTAAAGGATATGAATTTGTCGATGCAATTGTAGGTGGAGTTGTTCCTCGTGAATATATTCCAGTAACTGATAAAGGGTTACAAGAAGCATTAGCTACAGGTGTTTTAGCGGGATATCCAATGATAGATGTTAAAGCAACACTTTATGATGGATCATATCATGATGTTGACTCATCAGAAATGGCATTTAAAATAGCCGCATCATTGGCTTTAAAAGAAGCTAAAAACAAATGTAAGCCTGTTCTACTTGAACCAATTATGAAAGTAGAAGTTACAACTCCAGAAGAATATTTTGGAAATGTAATGGGAGATATAACATCAAGACGTGGTAAACCATTAGGACAAGAATCACGTGGAAATGCAATCATGTTAAATGCAATGGTGCCACTATCAGAAATGTTTGGTTATGCAACTAGTTTACGTTCAAATACACAAGGTCGTGGAAACTTTGTAATGACATTTGATCATTATGAACAAGTTCCTAAAAATATTAGTGAAGAAATAATCAAGAAAAATGGCGGAAATCAATAAAATAAACGCTTAAAAAACATATTAAAATTATAAAACTAGTAGAAAACACTTGAAATATTTTAAAGTGTTAGATACAATAATAATGTACATTTATAAAGGAGGAAATTTTAATGGCAAAAGAAAAATTCGATCGTTCATTACCACATGTTAACATTGGTACAATTGGACACGTAGACCATGGTAAGACTACACTTACTGCTGCTATTACAAAAGTATTAGCAAAACAAGGTGGAGCAGAATTTACTGATTATGAACACATTGACAAAGCTCCAGAAGAAAGAGAAAGAGGTATTACAATAAGTACTTCACACGTTGAATACCGTACAAAAAATCGTCATTACGCTCATGTAGACTGTCCAGGACATGCTGACTATGTTAAAAATATGATTACTGGTGCAGCACAAATGGATGGAGCAATACTAGTTATTGCTGCTAGTGACGGACCTATGGCACAAACTCGTGAACATATCTTATTATCACGTCAAGTTGGTGTGCCTAGAATGGTTGTATTTATGAACAAATGTGATCAAGTTGATGATCCAGAATTATTAGATTTAGTAGAAATGGAAATTCGTGAATTATTAAACGAATATGATTTTGAAGGTGATGATACACCAATAATTCGTGGTTCAGCTCTTAAAGCACTTGAAGGAGATCCAGATGCAGAACAAGCTATCCTTGATTTAATGGATGCAGTTGATGAATGGATTCCAACTCCAGAAAGAGATACTGATAAACCATTCTTAATGTCAATTGAAGACGTATTCACAATCACAGGGCGTGGAACTGTTGTTACAGGACGTGTTGAACGTGGTCAATTAAAACTTAATGATGAAGTAGAAATTGTAGGACTTAAAGATACTAAAAAAACTGTTGTTACAGGAATTGAAATGTTTAGAAAACAACTTGATTATGCTGAAGCAGGAGATAATGCTGGTGTATTATTACGTGGTATTGCTCGTGAAGAAGTTGAACGTGGTCAAGTATTAGCTAAACCAGGAAGTGTTCATCCACATAAAAAGTTTAAAGCACAAGTATATGTTTTAACTAAAGAAGAAGGTGGAAGACATACTCCATTCTTCTCAAACTACAGACCACAATTCTATTTCAGAACTACAGATGTTACTGGTGTAATCGAATTACCAGAAGGTGTTGAAATGGTTATGCCTGGTGATGATGTAACTATGACTGTTGAATTATTAGCTCCAATAGCTGTTGAAAACGGTACAAAACTTTCAATTCGTGAAGGTGGTAGAACAGTTGGTGCTGGTAACGTTTCAGAAGTTATTAAATAGTTAATTAAAAATTACTCTTTTAAGAGTAATTTTTTGTGTTTTAAAGGATTTTTATTAATTAATCTATATATTTTATATA
>CALVSV010000031.1 GCA_944359595.1 uncultured Bacilli bacterium | reverse complement strand
TAAGAGAAATAGTATATGGAATAAATAATGAATTTCCAAAAATTAAAAATTATGATAGATATAATTATTATGTAACATTGGTATACCATAGTAAAGTACAGAAATTTATTAATAATTTACATAATTTAGATTATGGTAGATATTTTATAAACACATCTAACGGTTTAATTGAAATATATATATCAAAACGTGGTATTCTCATATATGATGAAAAAGATAATAAATTAGTAGATAATACATATTCCAAATCATATTATTATTCAGATATAAATCCAATATTTTCTAAATATATAAAAGAAAAGGATTTTTATGTAGAAAAGACTATTGATAATAAAACATATATAAAATTGAAAAACAATGATTTTATAACAGATGATTTAATGGTTGTTAATAATATGCCCTATACAATTTTTAACAGAGATGGTATTAAAAAACAAATAGAAGAAAATAGCAAAAAAATAGAAAAAGAATATGTATTGAATTTCTTTTATGAGTACTATAAATATATTGATGAATATTCACATGTACAAGAATTTGATAAACTATTTGATTATATTTTTAGTGAAATAGAAAAAATATTAAAAATGCAGATAAAAGAAGATGAAAAGGAAAGAAGTATAAAACAATTAAAGAAAGGTCTTAAATTATCAAAAAATTATACTACAAATTAGATAACTATTTATATTAGTTATCTAATTTTGATTAAAATAGATATACACAATATTGTGGAAAAAGAATTTATTTCAAAAACAAAAACATATTGACATATAATTAATATTATTATATTCTAATATTGGAGGGAATTGGAAATATGAAAAGATTAATGGAAATATTATTACTATTAAATGACGGGGAATATACTGTAAATACTTCTAAAGGTAAGTATATAGTAAAAGTAAGTAGAAAAGAAGAATTATTACAAAGTAGAACGCCCAGTGTAAGCAAAAAAGTTATTATTGAAAGAGAAAATAAAACATTATTTGGAGAATATGAACATAAAATAGGTTATGATACATATGGTAGAGATTCTTATCCTTTCAATATTGATACTCATTTATATTTTTATCCAGAAAACACTACTTTTAAACATGGTTTTGAATTTAGAGGCTATAACGAAATTTTAATATATAATAATGAAAAAAAAACAAAAAAATATTATGTAACTAAGAAACAAATTCTTTATAATGACGAAGATAATATTACAAGAAATTATAGAATAAAAGACAATATTTTGTTGAAAATGGTTAATCACCAATTTTTATTGGGGTTAGATTTGAATAATTTTGATAAAATAATTAATATTAATAATAAGACTATAAGAATTGGAAAAGATAAAGAGATTTTAAAAGAATTAAAAATAATAGAAAAAGAATTTATGAATATAAATAAATTAGTTAACGATAATATTGATGGTAGTAAATATTTAAAAGATATTTTAGATATTGATAATTTTAAATTTAAATTTGCAAATGATAACATAAATATAGAAGACTTTAAAGATATGGAAAAAGAACTATTCCATGTATATAAAATATATTTAGAAGCTAAGAAATTATTTTATTATTCGTGTGATGCTTCAATATTAAAAGAAATATTATATGAATTAAATAGTGAATTTAATAAAATTTATAAAACAGATTTAACTTTTATTAGTAAAAGTAATAATAATAAAAAAGAAATGTCATTAGTAAACAAATTAAATCAATTAAAATGTGGAATATATTATATAAATATACCAAATGATTTAATTGAAATATATGTTCAAAAAGATGGTAAGATTGATATAAGAAATAAAGAAGGGAAAAAAATAATAGGTATCACAGAATATTATCAAATAGGTAACGAATTTGATAAAATATTTAATTATGTTAATAAAGAAGTAGAAAAAATATTAAATATACAAAGAAAAGAAGATGAAAAAGATAAAACAAAACAAAAGGAAGAAAGAATAAAACAATTAAAAAAAGAACTTAGATTATTAGAAAATGATACTACAAATTAGATAACTATTTATATTAGTTATCTAATTTTATTTAAAAAATAAATATCTAAAATATTGTAAAAATAAATTGACTTATGATTTTTATTATGATAGCATAAACTTAGCAGGGAGTTGATATAATGATAAACGATAGTGTTGAATTAAGATTAATAAGAAAAATACTAGAATTAAACGATGGGGAATATAGTGTAGATACTTCTAAAGGTAATTTTATAGTAAAAGGAAAAAATAAGGAAATAAAAAGTGATTCTTATAATAATATAATAGATAGTATTATTATAGAAAGAGAAGATAAAACAATATTTGGTGAATATCGATTAAAATCAATTAAAGGAGATACAACATCTACATCTAATCCTATATACTATGATGAAGTATTAGATTTTTATCCAGAAAACATTAATGTTGAATATGGTTTTGAAATGATGGACAGAGAAGTAATAATATATGGTAATGAAGAAAAGACAAAATATTATAGAATTGATAATAATAACATATATTATCATGATGAAAACAATGCTTATCCAAATAAATATTATAATATACTAAATAACGTTTTATATATATATCATGAATCTAGATTTTTACATGGATTTTTACTTGGTATAGATTTAGATAACTTTGATAGAATAATCAAGGTTAATAATAAAAATATAAAAATTGCAAAAGATAAAAATTTCGAAGAGGAATTAGAGATAATAAAAAAAGAATTAGAAGATTTTAAAGATAATATAAATAATAGTAATTATATAAAATATATTATAGACACATCTGATGACTTTAAATTAACATATGAAAATATAAATACAGAAGATTTTAAAAATATTGAAAAAGAAATGTTAAATATATATAAAATGTATTTAGAAGTTCAAAAAAGAATAAACTATACGTTTGATATTTCAACATTAAGAGAAATAGTATATGGATTAAATAATGAATTTAGTAAAATTAAAGGTGCTGATATAACTTTTATAACTCTTCAATCAAAAATCAATAAAAGCAAAGAGGAAAAGTTCATAAATAATTTATGTCAATTAAATTGTGGAATATATTTTATAAATATACCTAACGATTTAATGCAAATAGATGTTAAGAAAAACGGAGATATTTTTATAAGTAATAATTCTGGAAAAATATTAGATATTACAAAACATTATATTGTTGGTAAAGATAGAGAAGTAAAACCAATATTTTCTAAATATATAGAAAAAAAAGATTTTTATGTAGAAAAGACTCTTGATAATAAAACATATATAAAATTTAAAGAAATTAATAATTTTGATTCTATAACAGATGATTTTATGGAAATTAATGGTAATACTTACGAAATTAGTGAATATAGCTTAAATAATATAAAGAAAAAATTAGATGAAGAAATCGATAAAAAAGAAAATTTTAAATATACAAGACATAGTGCAGAGTATATTGATGATAGAAATAAATTTGATGATAAAAAATTAAATGAGTATAAATATATATTAGACTTTTATGATAAATACTACAAATATATTGATGAATATTCACATGTAGATGAATTTGATAAACTATTTAATTACATAAATAGCGAAGTAGAAAAAATATTAAGTATCCAAAAAAATGAAAATGAAAAACAAGAAGAACAAATGAAGAAAGAAAGAATAAAACAATTAAAAAAAGAACTTAGATTATTAGAAAATGATACTACAAATTAGATAACTATTTATATTAGTTATCTAATTTTATTTAAAAAACATACAATTTTGTAGTATAATAATATCCATGAGGAAGTGATGTTATGTCATATGATATAATTGTTGTCGGAGGAGGACATGCAGGATGTGAAGCTGCGCTAGCTTCTTCGCGTCTTGGTAATAAAACCCTACTTATTACCGGAAATATTAAAAATATAGCTGATATGCCATGTAATCCATCAATAGGTGGAAGCGCCAAAGGTATAGTCGTTAGAGAAATTGATGCATTAGGCGGTGAAATGGGGAAGTGCGCAGATAAAAGTCATATACAAATTAAATTATTAAATTCATCAAAGGGACCTGCTGTTAGAAGTTTAAGAGCTCAAGCTGACAAAATAACATATCCTAAAAATATGCAACAAACATTAATAGATCAAGAAAATTTAAATATTCTAGAAAATATTGTAGAAGATTTAATTGTTAAAAATAATACAGTATATGGTGTTGTTCTTGAAAATGGTGAAAAAATAAAAGCTAAAGAAGTAATATTAACAACAGGTACATATTTAAAAGCAGATATTTTGGTAGGTAGTGAAAGAACTAGAAGTGGTCCAAATAATCAAAAACCATCGAATCACTTAAGTGATAAATTAAAGGAGTATGGATTTACTATTCAAAGACTTAAAACAGGAACACCACCTAGATTAGATAGGGAAACGATTGATTTTTCAAAAGCCGAAAGGGAAGATGGTGATAAAATTCCATTAACGTTTAGTTATGATAATAAACCAACATATGACGTTGATAAACAAGTTCCATGTTATCTTGTGTATACAAATGAATTGACTCATAAAATTATTATGAATAACTTAGAAAAATCAGCAATGTATGGGGGATACGCTACAGGAATTGGTCCAAGATATTGTCCATCAATAGAAGATAAAATAGTAAAATTTAAGGATAAAAAAAGACATCAGTTATTTTTAGAACCAGAAAGTCTATATTATGATGATATTTATCTACAAGGTTTTTCAACTAGTATGCCTCGTGATGTACAAGAAAAAATGGTACATAGTATAGTAGGACTTGAAAACGTAAAAATATTAAAATATGCATACGCAATAGAATATGATGCCATTGATCCATTACAAATAACTTATTCTTTAGAAACTAAAGTTGTTAAAAATTTGTTTACCGCAGGACAAATCAATGGTACTAGCGGTTATGAAGAGGCAGCTGCTCAAGGACTTATTGCAGGAATTAATGCTAGTAGAAAGTTAAAAGACTTAGATCCATTAATACTAAAAAGAGATGAGGCTTATATTGGTGTATTAATTGATGATTTAGTTAATAAGGGAACTAAAGAACCATATAGATTACTTACAAGTAGGGCTGAATTTAGATTATTATTAAGACATGATAATGCAGATTTAAGACTTAGAAAATATGGATATAATGTTGGCTTAATAGATGATGAAAGATATTCTTTGTTTTTAAATAAAAAAAGACAAATAGAAAATTTAACTAATATATTAAAAGAAACAAAAATAGGAGCTAATAAAGAAATAAATGATAAATTAAAGAAATTAAATACTACAGAAATAAAAGATGGAATAACATTATATGAACTACTTAAAAGACCAGAAATAACTATAGATAAATTAAATGAATTTATACAATTAAAATACAGTGAAGAAATATTAGATATTGTATCAACTAATATAAAATACGAAGGATATATAAATAAAGCAATAAAAGAAGCAAAAAAGATGCGTGATCAAGAAAATAAGATTATACCAGAGGATATCAATTATGATGATGTTGCTAATTTAGCTACTGAAGCAAGACAAAAATTAAAAAGTGTAAGACCAAAATCTTTAGGTCAAGCATCAAGAATTAGTGGAGTAAATCCATCTGATATATCTATACTTATGGTGTATTTAAAAAAAAGAGGTAAACATGAATAAGGAAGAATTTATAAAAGAGTTAAAAAATATAAGTATAAATATTGATGAAGATAAACTAAAAAAATTAGATATATATTACAAATTATTAGTTGAATATAATAACAAATTTAATTTAACTAGAATAATAGATGAAGAAGATGTATATTTAAAACACTTTTATGATAGTCTTACAATAAATAAAGTAATAGATTTAAAAAATATAAATTCATTATGTGATATTGGTACTGGTGCAGGTTTTCCTGGTCTTGTGATCGCTATTATGTATCCTAATATTAATGTTACTTTAGTAGATTCACTAAATAAAAGAATATTGTTCTTAGAAGAAGTAATTAAAAAGTTAGAACTTAAAAATGTTGTTGCTGTTCACGCAAGAATTGAAGATTATGCTAAATTGAATAAAGAAAAATTTGATATAGTAACATCTAGAGCAGTAGCTAAAATAAATATACTTTTAGAAATGTCAGTCAATATGTTAAAAATTAATGGGCGTTTTGTTGCGCTAAAATCAAACGTTAACGAAGAACTAGAAAATTCTACAAACGCTATAAAAATATTAAAGTGTAAAATAAGCAATATAGTAAAGTTTAGATTACCAAAAGAAATGAGTAATAGAACTATAATCGTTATAGAAAAATGTTTTACAACACCAATAATATATCCTAGAAAATTTGATAAAATTAAAAAAAATCCATTGTAAATAAATTTAAAATAATATATACTAATAATATGGATAATATCGTTAAAGAATAAGGAGGGGTCCTTAATGAACACAGAAAATAATTTGAAGGTTGAACAAATTATGGTAAATGATATAATACCTAATAGATTTCAACCCAGAAAAAATTTTGACGCAGATTTATTAAATGAACTTGCTGATTCTATAAGACAATATGGAATAATTCAACCACTAATATTAAGAAAAGTAGGGGATAAATTTGAAATTATTGCGGGTGAAAGAAGGTATAAAGCTGCTTGTATGGTTGGTCTTAAAACAGTTCCTTCAATTGTTATGGACTTAGATGATACGTCATCAGCAGAAATTGCATTAATTGAAAACGTTCAACGAAAAGATTTAACAGCAATAGAAGAAGCAAAATCATATAAACAAATATTAGGGTTAGGTCAAATAAAACAAGAAGAATTAGCAAGAAAAATAGGTAGAAATCAATCAACTATTTCAAATAAATTAAGATTGTTAAATTTATCAGAAGAAGCACAACAAGCTCTTTTAGATAATAAAATTAGTGAAAGACATGCTAGAAGTTTATTAAGATTAAAAGATAAAAATATACAAAATGAAACACTAAATAAAATTATTGAAAACAGAATGACAGTAAGAGAAACAGATAAATATATTAAAAATTTAATAGATAATCATAATGCAGAAGAACAAACAGAAGAAATACTAGATTTTTCTGATGAAAATGATATAAATAGTAATAAGAAGGGTGATACAATGGATCAAGGACAAATTAATAACACAATGAATAATGATAATAATCAAGTTGTTGATAATTTTCAACCAAATGCTGGAATACCAAATATTCCTGACTATGATAAAATAAATATTAATAATGAACAACCAGCATATATAAATGAAAATGTTGTAAATAATGCACAAGTCGAACAACCATCTAGATTCTTTAATTATGATAATCAAGCAGCAAATATGAATTTTGATTCTTCATTTTCACAAAGTCCTAACTTTATTAATAATATTGAAGAAAGTCAAAATCCAATTAACAATATGACATTTCAACAAGAAAATGTTGAACCTAGCATGAATATACCTTCACAACCAAATATGGATCCAAATATGCAAAATAACATGATGAATCAACAAAACAATATGTATGGATATCCAAACCAAATGGTTCCACAACAAAATCAATATAATCAACAAAATAATATGGGTTATGAACAAATGACAACTCCACAACCTATATATAATAATTATGATAATAATGCGCAAATGCAACCTAATTATCAACAAGTTGAACAACCTAATAACATCATGCCACCTCAACAAATGCCATATCAAAACAATTATAATATGCAACAAAATATAGGTGAACAACCAATGATGAGCAATGATTATCAAGAACAAAATAATATGAATTATCAACCAAACGATATGAACGATGCAGCAAATATGAATCATGAACAAAGAACAATGATAATGCAACAAGATATAACTGGCGCTGTTGTCGTAATAAGAAATACTATAATGAATTTACAAAATAATGGTTATAATATAGAAATAAACGAACAAGATTTAGGTAACATATACCAAATAATTATTAATTTAAAAAAATAAAATATACACAATATATGTATATTTTTTTTTATTCTGTAACTTTTTCACCAGTAAAATTTTCTATTAAGTAATCTAAATTATCGACAGTAGGTTCTGTTCCTTTAATATAATAAAACACATGTTTTTTCTTATCTTCATCTGTTGCTAACTGCCCAGTTATAGGATTTACTAATACAGAAACTACATTTTCTGGTATATCATACCAATGTGCCTCATTTTTATCAAAATATGCATTCACTGTATCTGCCCATATATTTTTACTTACTTTTGAATCATTGGTATCTAATTTTTTATTATCATCATATCCATACCATATGCCTAGCACAATATCTTTATTATATCCAATAGTTAATGAATCGGTATCAGTACTACCAGATTTAATAGCATATTTATTTTTTAATTTTGGTGATATGCTAAGCAATGTGGGCGTTGTATAATCTACAAAGTCGTAACTATATGTGTTTGCAAGTAATTCATTTAATATAAACACATTACTAGAGTCTAATACTTTAGTTTTATTATTTTTTGCCTCATATAAAACATTCCCATCTTTATCTAACACTTTTTTTATTAGATGTGGTTCTACCTTATATCCAAGATTTGCAAAGGAAGCATACGCGCCAACAAAATCCATTAAATTAATTTCTATAGTACCTAACGGAAGTGAAGGAAGTGGTTGCATTTCTTCATCAATTCCAACATTTTTTGCTATATCAACAAGTGTTTCTTCTCCTAAAAACATATGTGTTTTAACTGCATATATATTATCAGAAAATGCGATTGCGCTAGCCAATGATATTTCTTTTTCTGCATATCTTTCCCCATAGTTTTTAGGCGAATATGTTTTATCACTATCAAATGTAAAAGTCGTAGGACTTGATAAAAACGTTGTTGATGATGTAAAGCCGTTAGTTAAAGCACCATAATATAAAAAAGGTTTCATGGTGGATCCTACTTGCCTTTTCGAAGATATAGCCCTATTATATTCACTTTTAGAATAATCTGTTCCGCCAGCTAACGCGATAACTTCTCCAGTATCTGGATTTAACACAACTCCACTAATTTGTGCGTCTATATTTTCTATTGTATTACTTTTAACCGCTTCATCTAAATATGTTTGTGCATCAATATCAAGAGCAGTATATATTTTTAATCCACCAGTTGAAATTAATGATTTTGGTATTTCATCAATATTATTTAATTCTTCTGTTACTGCATCTTGATAATACATCAATGTTTGTAAATTATATTTTTCTTTTTTACCAATATATTCTAATTTAGTATTAAATGCCTCATCCATTTCTTTTTCTGTAATATACCCGTTATCAACCATAGATTGTAATACTTTTTTTTGTCTTTTTTTCGCATTATATTCATCTATTAATGGTGAATAATTAGATGGTGAATTAGGTATTCCAGCAAGCATACTTGCCTCTGCTAAATTTAAATCTTTTGCGCTTTTATCAAAATAGTATTTACTAGCGTTTTCAATTCCATATACACCTTGTCCATAATTAATAGAATTTAAATAGCCTTCCAATATTTCATCCTTACTGTAATGCATTTCTAATTCCATTGTTATCCATGCTTCATTTATCTTTCTAGTCCATGTTTTTTCCATTGAAAGATACAAATTTCTTGCATATTGCTGTGTAATAGACGACGCACCTTGAACAATTTTTGCGCTTTTAATATTCAATAACATTGCTTTTATAATTCTTGCATAATCAAACCCCATATGTTTATAAAAGTTTTTATCTTCAACACTAATAGTAGCGTTTATTAAATTTTTATTTATATTTTCAATGTTAACCCATTCATTTTTATTACTTCCAGTAAATATAACGTTTTCATCTTTATCATATATACTTATATTATTTGCAGAAGAAATATTTATTTTGGGTGTAAAATATGCCCATGAATATAATATAACATGTAATAATACAAATCCAACAAACGAAAAAAAGAAAAACTTAAATGTCATTTTTAAAAATTTCAAGATATCACCTTATTTCTAAAATTAGTATTTTCTAAGTTTTAAAATTTATAAGCAATATCTAATAAATTTAAAAATTAATTTATTTTTTTTCTTTTTATAAATATTTTACAAACAAAATATAAAAATATAGACATAATAATTACATATAACCATATTAATAATTCTTCTATTGTTCCATTAGTATATTTACTTATTATATTAGATATAGAACTAGGTAAATATGCATCAATATAATCTGTTATATTTCCCTTTAGTAGATGTGTATTTATAAAACTAATAATTCTAAATAATATATCAAGAGCTGCTATACCAAAAATAAAATTTTGAAATTTTTTAGAATATATTATAATAAATACTATAAAAATACCAAGTATTATTAAATCAATATACATTTTGTGTTAAACTTACTATCTTAAATTTTCCATCTTCATAGTTTAATTTTATAGTTTTATTACCAATAGTTTCATTTGTGTTAGGATCTATTATCTTAAAAAATACATCTACTTTATTACCATCATATGTTGTTGATATAACCTCTTCGTTATAAAGCGTATAATCTAATGAAGAAACTGATATTACATAATTATTATCTACTGATTTAAGTTCGCTAAATTCATCTGTATAATTATCTAGTGCCATATTAATATCAAAATAATTATTGATTAATTTAATAACTTCTCTTTTAGAAACAGTATAAATATTTGATTTTTGTTGTGTGTTATCAATAGTATGTTGTGCGATAGTTTTACCAGCATCAGACATAGAATAATAATAAATAACAAATTTTTGTAAAAATTCATCATCTATATTTACTATTTCAAAATTTTCAGGTACATATTTATATGGTTCTAGTAAATCTTTAAAATATTCATTAGATGCACGAGGTACACTTTCGCTTATAGCTGTTGTTTTCTTTGAATAATCAATAGATATCTTATCATATAATATTATTCCACTAAGTAATAGTATTACAACAGATAATATAACTATAACAATTAATAAACCTTTATTTTTTTCATCCACATTCTTCACCCAATTATAATATAGCTAACATTTATATTTA
>CALVSV010000030.1 GCA_944359595.1 uncultured Bacilli bacterium | reverse complement strand
AAATAATATTATGAATCTGTTGAATACTCCAAGATTTTTACTTTATATAATTGATAATATTGAGCAAATCAAGAATTTAAAAAAGATTAATAAGTATAATATATTAAATTTAATAATAGAAAATCATCTAGATACATTAAATAGTAGGGCTAATATAAAAATAGAAAAGCATATACATAGAAAAATATTACAGTCTACGGCACTAGTTATGATGATGGCTGGAAAAATAAATTTAACTATTGAAGAATTTATTACATTTTTAAGTAGAATTAACTATCTAGATATAAAAAGTTATATTTTAAATGAAAATATAATTGAAAGTTTTTTTAATAATCAATTAATATTAAATGATGGAAAGATACTACAATTTGAAAATAAGGAATTAATGGAATTTTTGGCTGCAAAAGAAATTATTGAAAATGACATATCGAATGAACATTTATATAAGATGGTTATTAATGAAGAAAACGAAATAGATTCATTTTGGTTTAATACTATTACATATTTAGTGTGTGAATCCCAAATATATCGAAAGTTAATATTAGAATATATTTATAATAATATAGAAAAACAAGACAATTTAATAAATTTAATATTTAATATTAATTTTGGAATTGAGGATAAGGAATATATTAGAATAATATGCAATAAGTTAATTTTTCAATACACAAAACTATACCAATATTTGAGTTATGCAGATAATAGCATTTTTAACATTGTATCAGCAAACTACAAAGACATATTAAAAATATTAATAGATCTACTTAATGAATTTGATTTTAAATGCTCAATTGATGAATTTAACGTTATATATATAAATAACATATTGTCTATTATAGATAATATGTTAGAAAAATATATTCCTGAACAGAAAGAATTGGATTATTTAAAACAATTTTTAGTGAATAATGAAAAGGTTATTATGAATGATAGAAGATTTAATGTTAGATATTTAACTATTTATTCAAAAATAATGGATATTGAGGCTATTGATAATTTATTAAATACTGAGATAATAAATAATAGGCTATTTTCAATAATATTACATGAATGTCCTCAAATAAATAAATTACAAAAGTTGGACGATATTATTAATAGGTATATTATAAATTATAAAGATAGATTTGAAGAAGAAGTTTATTTTTTTATGGATGACACCTTAATAAAAGAATTTATAATAAACAATTATAATGTAACTAGAATGAATAAATTATTGAATAAATTAGATTCTGATGAAAATATTGCGAGCTTTTTAAGATTTATAAATAGTAATAATACTGATATTTTGAATAAATTTGATAGAAAGACGATTATTAAGGTTTTATATGCAAAAATCATAAAAAGATTTTTAAAAGAAGATTCTAAAAGTAATATGGAACTTAGAGAAGAAATAATGTTTGATAGGAGACAGGGGGATGGATTCGAAAAAATAATAGAGTTATGTATAAATTACAAATATATACAAGATGTCGATATAAAAAATATTAAACCATAAAATTATATAATTAAATATATTTGTGAATTAATTATAAAAAAATTATTAGAAAATGGTACGCAAATTCAAGAAATATATAACTCTTTAATGAAAAAAGAACTTGTTTTTTATGTTTGGAAAAATGATATATCTAGTATAGAAAAAAATAAGTATGAGGATGAAATTAAAAGATTATTTCCAGAACAATATAAAAATTATATCATTGCTATGGAAAAATTTAAAAATAGGGATTATGTAGATATAGATAACAGTATGAAAAAAATTTTAGAAGCTTCAAATATATTTTATGTTATAGATAAAATGTATAATTTTGTAAAAGATGATAAAAAGTATAATATGATTATTTCAGATACAATAATGAAAAACACTTTTAAGCAAATCATAAACAAAATAAATGAATATATATATAATTTAGATATTTCAAAATTACAGATTAAATATAATACTAAAGACAAAAATTATACATTAAGTTATGGTGTTCTTTTTTATTCTAAAGCTATATATATATTGAAGAAAGGTGGTATAGATATTAATATTTACAATGAGAAAAATATAATACTGCTAAGGGATTATAATAACGAGATAAGTATTAATTATACTGATAAAGAGTACAAGATTTTTATAGATTATCTAAAAAGAAAGAATAATGAAGGATACATAAGATATTATTTTTATTCGATAATTGAAAAAATTAAAGATAGTCATATAAATGAATTGTATGATTTAGTTTTTCAATGGATAGATAAATATGAATTTGAAGAATATGAAATTAATCAATTATTAAGTGTTTTATGTGAAAATATTAATATTATTGACAAAAACAAACTTGATAAAATAAAAAAATTTAAAGAAAATAAAACTTGTCAAGACTTACTAATACTATTGAATATAGAAAGTGAAATTATCAATAGAATAAATTATATAAAAGAGCATTTAGTATACTCAGGGGATATTTTATCTATTGAAAAAAATTACAATTTTGAATATTCATCAGGATACTATACTAGTCCATTAAGTAAAATAGATATAAAATATATAGGCTATATAATTGACATAACAGAATTTGCATTTAAAAAGTATAATGAAGGTGATTATTTTTATTTTGTAAAATATATTCTAGATATGGTAACTAGTTTTATAAAAAATAATATTGAAAAACCAGAAGTTGCTACTCTTATAAAGATAATTATTAAATTGGAGAAAAATAACAATAATAGATATTTATTTAATATATGTAATTCTATATCAACAATGAAAAAATTAAATGTAAAACAATTAGGAAGAACTATAATAGAATTAAATACAATTATGGGAAGCAATATAAAGAAAATATATTCGTATGATGAATTATTTGAAATAGTAAAAGAAGTCTTAGAAAACAATATTTTTGAAGATATTAAAAGAATGAATTTTTTTGAATTGTTTAGAAATAAAGATGGAGAGCTAAATAAACTTAATGAACAAACATTTCAATTTTTAATTGGGTATGAATTAAATAGAATTCTAACAATAGAAGGGTTTAATACAAAAGTAACATATGAATCAACAGGATTTGACAAAAAAAGAAGTGACATTCAATTGATTTCTGAAGGTTTTATACAAGATATAGTGATTGAAACAAAACTAATTGAAAATAATGATATTGGTAATGAAGAAAAAATAAAGCAATACATAAATAATACATTAAATAAATATAAATCAGAATTTAATTCTCCAAAAATATTATTTGTAATAATTAATCAAAAAAGTGGTATAAATACTTGCAATAAAAAAATAGAACTGATTAATAAAAATAATGAGGATTTTGTAGTACCTATTTTAATTGATTTAAAAAGTATTTTTAAAACCAAAAAGAAATAAAATAATACCGGAAGCAAGATCAAAAACTTCCGGTATTAATAATTACTTATTCTCCAAAACTACCACCAATTAACTCAACT
>CALVSV010000029.1 GCA_944359595.1 uncultured Bacilli bacterium | reverse complement strand
GAGCAAACCATTCTTCTGATTCTGGTTCTGTTATTAATGTTGGATAAATATTTCTAGCAGTTTGGATTTCACCTTTATATTCTTTAGCTACATTGATTAATTCTAATGTAAAATCATTTAATGTTTTCGTTTTTAACTTAGTCCATTTATTTCTTAAATCTGCATCATTATTCAAATTTTCCATTGTTAATTCTTGATTAAATTCATTTCTAAATGCTTCTTTTGCATAGATAGAAAAATCTTCAAAGTCATTCATATATAAATCATCTTGAAATAAAATTCCATCAATAGATGAATACATTGTTAAATCTTTGACTATATCTTTTGCCATTGCTCTAACTTCTGGTGAAAATGGTGTTGCCCTTTTATACCAACCAATTTTATCTGGTTCTGATGCTACTATTAAATTATCTGGATTTTGAGTCATTTGACTATATGTTAATATTGGAATCCATGCATATACTTTAAATCCTGCATTTTTTAATCTGTTTACTACATGATTAAAGACATCGGCTTTTACTTTTAAATTATTTGTATGAAAATATACTTCATCAACATTTCCATCGCCATCTTCATCAGCAAAAGCTTGTACAAAAACAGTATTTGCATTCATATTATGTAATTTATTGATTACATCATCTATATTTCGTTCGAATTTTTCCGGTAATTCATCATAAATCATATCAATATCAATTTGACCAGCAACTATATTATTAACTTTATACGTATGCTCTAAATATTTTAAAATATCACTAGTAGATAAATTATTTGTAATAATATATCTGCTCAATAAACTATTATCATTTACTTTCTTATCATTACCTAATAGTAATTGATATTTGTAACCTGCCTGTTTTGTTTCATCTATAAGAAATTCATTATATTCTCCAAATGGCCAAACAAATATTTGCGGTTCATATCCCATATGCTGATAAAATAACTCTTTTCCATTTATTAAATCAGTACGTATTCTTTCTTTATATTCTGCTTCTGTTTCATATCTTTTCTGATTTGGTTCATATATACCATTTATTGCTTTTTGTGTAATATCTCGATAACTATTAGCAATTATATATTCATGTAAATCATAGGAATGAACTCCCACTTCAACTAAACCAGAAGCTTTCATTTCTTGTAATTGTTCCCAAGTAACCATTTTTTTTATACTATTTTCAGGTATACCATCCATATTTGATAAAATAATACCAAATACAGCATGATAATTATATTTTTTTAACAATGGATAAATTTTTGTATACATAGATTCATGTCCATCATCAAAACTAATTAAAATTGGTTTTTCTGGTAATTTAATACCTTTTTCTAAATAATCTTGGTATTGTTTTATAGATATAGGAGTATATCCTTTTTCTTTAAAAAACTTAAAATGATTTTCTAATTGTTTATCTGTTATGGCATATATATCTTTTTTTAATAAATCTTTTAAATTTTTTTCATTAGAATCAACAACATTATGATAGCAAAAAGATACAATTTCTTGTTTATTAGATAAATCAACTTCTTTAGATTTTGCTTCAATTAAATTATTATAAATAGACAATATTGTTATTACTATAAAACAATTTATAAATAAATATTTCAGTATGTTTTTCATATTTTTCTCCAATTTCTTTTTTACCACATATGATAATAGGATAAATATATTTGTTTATTATCATATTCCCATGAACCTTCTCCTAACCAGCTTTCAGTGTGCAAACCATAAATTATACCAGCATTTATATATTGATTATTATCTATAGCCTTATTATATTCAATTCCAATATATGGACTTAAAACTAATTCTTCAGGGTAATCTCTGCTCCAACCAATACCAAAGATTTTATATAAACTTTCGCTAGTTGATAAATGCTGACTCCATCTCCAATCAGCTCCAATAAATTCACTTAATTTAGGACTATTATAGACAACATCTTGATTGCTATATCTATCTCTACTCCAAGTGAATGTACGAGTTAAACTTCTGCCATCATTATTATCAAGTCCATTATTGATAATATATTGATGACCCATTTCCCATCCATATCGTTTATTGTCATCATCAAAGTTAGATTTTCTAAGTTCAATATAGCTACTTTCTCTATTATTAAAAATATAATTATAACGTAAACTATAATTATCACTAAATAAACCACCATCATAATCATTTATTACATTAGCATTATATACAGGTTCACTACTATAAATAAAATTAATAACTTCTCGATCTGATGGATTAAAAGACGTATCTACATATAAACCTGTTTTATCATTTGAATCTAAGCCAAATAGATTTACAGCTATTAAACTGTTCCATTTTCTAGATGTATATCGTAGCCCTAATTTTTTAGTTTCTAAGTTTGCTGTATTACCATCATTCTCATCTTTTATATATGTTTTTCCTATTTGATAGTCTATCCAAAAATTATTTTCTAGATATTGTTCTCCCATTAAGTTTATATCTGTTCTACTTGTATCATCATAATCACTATAATTATTTACTTCAGCATAAACTTCTCCGGATTTTTTATTTCTAAAACTTCCCCCCGCCTTAGCATATCTATCTTCAGTTTTATATTTATCATATAATTCATTTACTAATTTTTCAGCTGTTTTATAATCTCGTATTTCTTCTTTTGTTGATATTTGTACAATAGATTCTAATGCTGTATCATGCATTTCTTCATCTTTTGCCATTAAATAAGCTTCATGTAATGCTGTTTGATACTGACTTTCTTTTACTAAATCATCAACATAAATAGCATGATATCGTTTATCATATTTTATTAATTCTTGGTAAAGAACATCTGCTGCTTTATATTTACCCTGTTTTAATAAAGTATTTCCTTCTCTTAAAATACGTGCAGGAAAATTATCATTACTATTTTTTTGCATACTTAATATGTTTTCATATACACTTTTTCCAGTATCAAAATCGCCATTCAAACAACTATAATATGCTAATCTATATCTATCTTCTGTATTTACATCTTGTTGTTTATATAAATACTTATAGATATCTAGTGCTAAATCATATTTTTTTGAACGTATATAACTATCAGCTAATTCTCTTAAAACAAATATAGGTGTTTCTTCATAAGAAGAATAATATTTATCATATATTTGAGGTACTTGTTCAGATTTAGCTAACATATTTAATGAAGTCATATAATTTCCAATCATACTGCCACTAGCCATATGATTATTTATATATTCTCTTAACAATTTTTCAGCATCATCATATCTAGCTAATTTTATATAACTTATAGATAAATTATTTACTATATCAATCTTTTTTATAATTTTCTCTGTATTTTCATCGTATGCATCTAAAATTTGTTTCCATTCGTATGCAGCCAAGCTCCAATTTTCTACACTACTACAAGATAGTGCTTTTTGAATTTTTATATTTACATCATTTGGGTATTTTTTTTCTAGTTCATCATATAATTTATTCGCATCTTTTATACGAGACATTTTTATATATATTTGACTCAATAAAATAGTTGCTTCTTTATCATCTTTATTTACTAGAGGTTGTAATATTTCTTCTGCTTTATTTAAGTTCATAATTCTATAATATGATGAAGCTATATTTAATAGTACATAATCAGGCATTCCATCATATTTATTTTTTTCATAAACATCAATAGCCTCTTGATATTTTCCAGCCCAATTCAATATTGTAATATAATCATTTATAGTTTTATAATCCGTTTTTTCTGATTTATATAAATTATCTAATATATTCAATGCATAGTTATAGTTTCCTTCTCTAGCTTTAATTACAGCATCTTCTCTAATGGCATTTCTTTCATCATTAGTTAAATTAGCATATTTATAATTAATAGAATGAGAATTATTCTTTTTATTCATTTTTTCTTTGTATTTTTGTTGATTTTTTTGTACATCTTTAATGATATTATATTTAATTCCATCAATGAAATTTTCATCATTCATTTCTATTAAACATTTTCGTTGGTTTTCTTTTTTTTCTTCAACAATATCATTTTTTTTATTAATAAATACATCATCATTTAATTCAACAGCATACTTAGAATTATTATTTTTGTTTATTGTTTCTTGTTTATTAATTTTAAAATCATCTACTATATCATTAAATTCATCTTGTTCTATATTATTTATATTATTGTCTATATCTTGGTTTAAACCTTTATTATAGACAACTTTATCTTTAAAATCATTTTGCCATTTACTTTCATCTTCTTGAATAATTCTACATCTTTTATCTAATATTCTATTTTTATTAAAGGTCTTAACATCTTCTACCGATAATTTCTTATTTTTATCTATTAATTTTATATTATTATCAATTTGCTTTATATCATTTAAATTGATTTCTGAAAGATGTAAATATTGTTCTTGAACTATATTTATACTTGCTTTGTCTTCAATAATGGTATCTGTTTTTACATTAGCTAAAGCAGGTGTTGTTAAAGTTACATTAACAACAACACCTATACTTATAGCGTATAAAATATTTTTCACTAGTAAAGTATTATTCATAATAATTCCTCTTTTTTATTATTTGCTAATTATATAATTTAATGATATAGTTAATGAATTATCTATTATATAAACAAAAACCATTTGTTAATATTTATATGAGTATAAATATATAGTATCATATATATTTAAATTCGTATAGGTAT
>CALVSV010000028.1 GCA_944359595.1 uncultured Bacilli bacterium | reverse complement strand
AAATTAATGATTTAATTATTGTTAAACCAGGTGAGAAAATCCCACTTGATGGTATAGTTATAGATGGTTCATCAAATATAGATACAAAAGCTTTAACTGGTGAAATAATACCTAGAAGTATTACTATAAATGATGAAGTACTTAGCGGAAGTATAAATCTAAGTGGAGTTATTAAAGTTAGAGTAACTAAAACTTTTAAACAATCAACAGTAAGTAAAATTTTAGATTTAGTTGAAAATGCAAGCAATAAAAAATCCAAATCAGAAAATTTTATTACTAAATTTGCATCCTTTTATACACCGATCGTTGTATTTATAGCGCTAATACTTGCTACTGTTGTACCACTAATTACTGATGCATCATTTAATACTTGGTTGTATAGAGCTTTATCGTTTTTAGTTGTATCATGTCCATGTGCACTGGTTATATCAATCCCATTAAGTTTTTTCGGCGGAATAGGAGGAGCAAGCAAGCTTGGAATATTAATAAAAGGGAGTAATTATTTAGAGTTGTTGTCAAAAGCTGATACTATAGTTTTTGATAAAACTGGTACATTAACTAAGGGTATATTTGAAATTCAAAAAATTAATTCTATTAATGTAACAGATGAAGAATTACTTAAATATGTATGTTATGCAGAAAATTATTCATTACATCCTATTGCTACTGCAGTTAAAAATAAATATAACAAAAAAATTGATAATAAAAAAATAAAATCGATTAAAGAAATCGCAGGTTTAGGTATTGAGGCAAAAATAGATAATCATAAAATATTAGTTGGTAATGAAAAATTATTAGAAAAACATAAAATAAATTTTAATAAATTTAATGGTGTTGGTACAATTATATATGTTGCACTAGATAATAAATATATTGGTAATATTTTAATTTCTGATACAATAAAAAATGATGCATACAATACTATAATAAAGTTAAAAGAACAAAATATAAAAAATATTATAATGCTTACTGGCGATAAAAAAGATATTGGAAATTACGTTGCCGATAAATTAAAAATAGATAAGGTTTACACAGATTTGTTGCCACAAGATAAAGTTAAAATAGTTGAAAAATTTAATGCAAATTCAATAGGTAAATTAATATTTGTAGGTGATGGTATTAATGATGCACCAGTGCTTGCTTTAGCCGATATTGGAATATCTATGGGAAGCATAGGAACTGATAGTGCAATAGAAGCATCTGATATTGTAATAATGACTGATGAATTATCAAAAATAGTTGAAGCCATAAAATTGTCACATAAAACAATGAAAATTGTAAAACAAAATATTGTGTTCGCAATTTCAGTTAAAATAATAGTTTTAATATTTGCTGTATTAGGTATATCTACAATGTGGGAAGCAGTTTTTGCCGATGTTGGTGTATCTATAATCGCCATATTAAATTCATTAAGAATGCTTAAAGTTAGGAGAAAATAATTATGATGAAAATTAAATTATATGTAGAAAATATGAAATGTAAAGGTTGTGAAAATAGACTTATAAACGCCCTAAGAATTTATAATGAAATATATAAAGTAAAAGCAAATTATAAAAAAAATGAAGTAATTATTATATATAAAAATGATATACCATTAGATAAAATAATTAATACCATAAACGATTTAGATTTTAAAGTAGTGGATAATTAAATATGAAGAAAATAATTTTGAGTATTGAGGGGATGACATGTAGCGCTTGCTCTAGTGGGTTAGAAAAATATTTAAAAAAACAAAATGGTATAATTGATGCTAATGTAAATTTAGTTATGTCTAATGCAAGTATTGAATATGATGAAAGCATATTAAAAGTTGCCGATTTAAATAATTTTGTTCAAAATGCTGGATTTAAAAGTTTAGGAGAATTTAATGATATTAAATTAAATAATAACAATAAAAATAAGATATTGTTTATTATATTTACTTTATTATCTATATTGTTTGTATATGTTATGTTATCGAATTTATTTGGGTTACCAATATTAAATATATTAAATAAAAATACTAATCCAATTAGTTATACTAGTTTTCTATTTATATTTTCTATATTATATATTTTATACGGTATTGATATATTGAAAAATGGATATAAAAACTTAATACATGCTTCACCTAATATGGATACATTAGTCAGTATCGGTGTTTTATGTAGTTTTGGTTATAGCATATATAATATGATATTATTATTCATGGGAAATAATAATATTGTTAATCAATTATATTTTGAATCTGTTATCATGGTTATATATTTTGTTAAATTAGGTAGATTTATTGACAGTATAAGTAAAAATAAAACTAAAGAAGCAATAAAAAAACTTGTTACTATTACTCCTAAAGAAGCTATTATTTTATTTGAAGGAAAAGAAAAAAAAGTTTCTATTGATGAAATAAAAGTAGATGATATTGTAGTTTCAAAACCAGGCGAGAGAATAGCTGTTGATGGAAATATAATAAAAGGTACAGTGCATATAGATGAATCATTTTTAACTGGTGAAAGTATGCCAGTTACTAAAAAGAAAGGCGATATGATAATTGCAGGAAGTATAAATTTAGATAGTTATATCGAATATAAGGCTAAAAAGATTGGGAAAAACTCAACTATTTCTGAAATAGTAAAATTAGTAGTAGAAGCTAGTAATACTAAAACACCTATATCTAAATTAGTTGATAAAATTTCAAGCTATTTTGTACCTACTATAATTATAATAGCTATAATAACATTCTTAATTTACTTAGTGTTAGGATTTACATTTAATAAAGCAATAATAACATTTGTAACTATATTAGTTGTTGCATGTCCTTGTAGCTTGGGTTTAGCTACCCCACTAGCCTTAGTAATTTCTTTAGGTAAATGTGCAAATCATGGTATATTAATAAAAAATAGTGAAGTATTAGAACTTTTATCAAAAATAGATACTATAGTTTTTGATAAGACAGGAACTTTAACATATGGCACACTAAAAATTGAAAATATTATAAATTATAGTAATAAAACTAATGATGAAATATTGCAAATAATAGGAAGTATAGAAAATAAAAGTAATCATCCAATAGCTAGTGCATTTAAATCTTATTTAGATGAAAAAAATATAGAGAAGTTGACAGTAAATAATTTTAAATCGTTAGATGGATTAGGAGTTATTGGTACAATTAAAAATAAAAAATATATTATTGGTAATTTAAAATTATTAAAAAAATATAATATTGATTTAACTACTCAAAAAAATATTGAGAATTCTACAGCAACGATTATATATCTAGCTAATAATAATAAAGTTTTAGCTACTATTGAAGTTAATGATATTATTAGAAAAAATATTAGTAATGTTATAAATAAGATAAAAGAAATTAATATAGAGCCTATAATGCTTACAGGTGATAATCAAAAAATTGCTAATACCGTTGCTGATAAAATAAATATAGATAAAGTAATATCTAATGTATTACCTAGCGAAAAACTAAATATTATTAAAAAATTGAAGCAAAATAAAAAAACAGTTATGATGTGTGGTGATGGAATAAATGATAGTCCTGCACTTACCTCATCAGATATAGGAGTTAGTATAAAAAGCGCAACTGACATAGCAATAGATTCATCTGACGTTATATTAATTAATAATGATTTATATGATATTATTGAAATGATAAACATAAGTAAGAAAACAAATAAAATTATTAAACAAAATTTATTTTGGGCATTTTTATATAATACATTGATGATATTAATAGCTACAGGAATATTTAATTTTGCTGGAATTAGTATAACTCCAATGATAGCCAGTATAGCTATGACAATTAGTAGTCTAACTGTTGTTTTAAATACATTAAGATTAAAATAATAAATAAACCTAACAAAATAATTTAATTTTTGTTGGGTTTATTTAAATAACAGTTACTTTCGTGTGAATAAATTACACCAATAGCTTGTAAATATGCATAAATTGTCGTACTACCTACAAATTTCATACCTCTATATTTTAAATTTTCAGATATATTATCTGATATAGTATTAGTAGTTTTATTTATTTCATATATTATTTTACCATGTGTAAACGTCTTTAAATAATTATAAAAAGACCCATACTCTGATACTATATTTTTAAATATTTTCGCATTATTAATACTTGCATTAATCTTTAATTTATTTCTAATAATATTTTTATTATTAAGTAATTCTTCTATTTTATTATTATCGTATAAACATATCTTATCTATATTAAAATTGTCAAAAGATTCTCTAAAACTCTCTCTTTTATTTAAAATACATTCCCATGATAAACCTGCTTGAAACATTTCAAGTATCAACATTTCTAACAAATATTTATCATCACAGTTAAACACTCCCCATTCATTGTCATGATAATCAATATATTTTTTATTATTTAAATTACACCAACTACATCTTTTTATATTATTATTTTCTATATCTAATAATTTCTTTTTTTTATCTATACCATAAGCATAACCAGTTAATTTCCCATTTTTACTAATTACTCTATGACAAGGTATTATAATACAAATAGGATTATTTTTTAGCGCACTACCAACAGCTTGTGATGACATATTTTTAATGTTATTATTTTTTATAATTTGTTTTGTAATATCAGAATACGTTATAGTTTTTCCATATGGTATATCTTTAGTAATATTTAATACATCACGTCTAAATTTAGTAACATTAATAAGTTTTATTTTCGGAAAAAAATCTGGTATTTTACCATCAAAATATATGTTAAGCCATTTTTTTGTTATATCAAATATATCTAAATTTTTAATTATACAATCATGATATTTATTTTCAAACGATAATCCTGTCAAAAATTTTCCATCGCTTTGTAAATATATTTCCCCAATTGGAGAATAATAAACATTAGTATACATATCATCACCTCATACAGTACACGGAGCTAAAAATGAAAAGATTGAAATATTTCTTAACACACCATATACAATAAAAATACATATTATAAGATATAATAATTTATTAGATAATCTTAAATATAATGCCCTTTTTTTAGTAAATATTGCATTTATTACAAAGAACATAAATATTGGTAATGTTATAAATAATAATGGATTATATCTAAACGCTTGATAGAAATCTAATTGTAATATAGAGTAAAACATTCGTGTTATCCCACATCCTGGGCAATATAATCCTGTAATTTTATTAAATGGACATTCTATATAAATATTAAAATACTTTCCTAGAAATAAATAACTAATTAATAATATTAATAATATAAAAAAAATTATTTTCTTTTTCATAATAAAAAAAGCATTAAGCTTTTTTACATTTGTGTAGTATTTACACTTGATTTACTTCTAGAAATTATATTTAATTCATTTTGCATTATAGCGTAATTTATAATACCTAATCCAAGTATTTGTAAAATTAGGTATAGTACAGAATTATCTTCTGCTGGTAAATTGTTTTTAACTTTTGCGCTAGATATTGTTTTACCCATTTTATATGCCCAATATATTCCATATATTCCGCATGTTACTAAAGTTAATAGAAATGCAATCCCTCCTGATGTACATTGTAAATCTTGGCTAGCGTTTTTAGCATCGTCAGTTAGAACAATAAACCAATAAATACCATAAATACCACAAGTAATTATTGATAAAATAATACAAACAGCTATATTTCTTTCACTAATCATTTTTTTCACTCCTTCTTAACTGTATTATATCAAATACTAATATATTAGTCTATTAATATATTAAAAAAATTAAAAAATATATATGTTAATTATACTATTTAAAAAAAATAATATTACATATAATAAAATAAATATTTATAATTGACATATATACTGATATCAGTTATACTTTAATTAGAAAGTAGGGGATACAATGAATAAAAAAATATTTATCTATATATTTATATTGTTTACTTTATATTTATCTCCTAAAAATATATATGCACAAGAATCTAATGAATTATTAAAAGATTTAATATTAAATAATGTTATTGGTGAATATTCTAGCGAAAATACAAACGATGGATTATATTATATTAATCATAATAATGATAAAATATATTTATATGCAGGAAATGTTAAAAATAATAATATTAGTTTTAATAGTTTAAAATTTAACATATTAGGTATAGATATTAATGGTAATATTAAAATAATGTACAATGATAATGATTTAAAAGCAACAAGTAAAAATTATTTAGAAGTTTTAAATAATTGGTACAAGGAAAAGTTTAAAAATAGTCAAATGAATAATATAATTGTTAAAACTGAAATATGTGATACGTTAAGCAAGGGATTGTTTTGTGAAAATTATGATAGTGTAGATATAGCTTTAATTACATTACAAGAATTTAATAATACTATTATAAATAATAAAACATATTTAAATAAAGAATATAATTATTATTTTTGGACTACATATTATAATCATAAATATTATTTTAATACTGTAGATGATGATATAGATACAACAAAAAATGAAGAATTTAATATATATCCCGTACTAACATTACGTAGTAATACAATAGTTAGTTCTGGAAATGGAAATTTAGAATCACCATTTATTATAGCTAATACAATATATGGGGATAGTGAAAATACAATTAAAGAGGATAGAATAGAAAAACTAAATAATCCTAGAATAATAAAGAAAGATGAATTTGATTTATTGATTAAAGATAACAATTTAAATTCTATTACATACCAAATAAATAATAATTTATATAGTATAAAATTTATGAAAGAAAATATGAAAAGTATACAAGAATTTAATTTAGAAATATTATTTGATAAAATGGATAATAAAATATATGATAACATAGATAATATATTAGATGATAAAAAGTATAAAGCATTTAATGTAGTAAACACTAATGAGTTTCCAAATACTGCAATAACTAGTATAAGAGTTGACGATATATTTAATGACGAGGATATAGTATGGTTGTATTATTATAATGAAGAACTTGAAGAAATGGAATATGCAGATAATAATATAATAGTAGAAGATGGTTATATTACAATAAATCTGAATAAAGGTGGACAATACATTATAACAAATAATGAAATTAATGATTTAAATAATAATAATAGTAATATAATAATATATACATTATTAATTGGTGGTTTATTAGTTATATTTGTTATAGGCTTTATAATTTTATATAAAGTAAACCATAAAATAGATAATAATTAATTACTAGTACAACATTTGTTGTGCTTTTTATTTATTTATAAATAAAAATGATTGAAAATGCTATATAGATTATATATAATATAAGTAGTGTGGTGATTTTATGATAGGAAATAAATGGGATGAAGTATTAAAAGATGAATTTGAAAAAGATTATTTTGTTGAACTTATGGAATTTATTAAAAAAGAGTATAAAGAAAAAGTGTTATATCCGTATTTTCCAAATATTTTTAATGCATTAAAATATACGGATTATGATGATGTAAAAGTAGTAATTATAGGGCAAGATCCATATCATGGATTAGGAGAAGCACACGGACTATCTTTTTCTGTATTAGAGGGCGTTAAAAAGCCGCCTTCATTAAAAAATATATTTAAAGAATTAAAAGATGATTTAAATATTGATGAACCAGAATATGGAAATTTAAAGAAATGGACTGGTGAAGGAGTACTACTTTTAAATTCAGTGTTAACTGTTGAAAAAGATAAACCTGCATCTTATCAAAATATTGGTTGGGAAACATTTACTGATGCTGTTATAAAAAAAATAAACGAAAAAGATACTCCGGTTGTATTTATTTTATGGGGTAATTTTGCTAAAAGTAAACAACAATTTATAACTAATAAAAACCATTATGTAATTACATCTGCACACCCATCACCATTTTCTGCAAATAAAGGCTTTTTCGGGTCTAAACCCTTTTCTAAAACAAATAAATTTTTAGAAAGTAAAAATATTAAACCAATAAATTGGGATTTAAAATAATATTTTGGAACAAAATAATATAGAATTACTTGATTTAAAGGGTTTAGGTAAAAAATCTTTATTATATTTAAATAAATTAGGTATATTTAATATTAATGATTTATTAACATATTATCCATATAGATATGATGTTTTAAAAACAGTTGATTTAAATAATGCTGTACAAGATGAAAAAGTAATAGTATGTGGTGTAGTAGAAACAATTCCTACTTTAATAAGATTTAGAGGAAATAAAAATAAATTAACATTCAGATTATTTGTAAGCGATATGTTAGTCAAAGTAACAATTTATAATAGAGGTTTTTTAAAACATAATTTTGAAATAGGTAAGATTATAACTGTTATAGGTAAATATGATAGTAAAAACAACACTATAATAGCTTCAGATATAAGATTTGATGAATTAAAAGAAGTTAAAATTGAAGGTGTATACAGTACTACTTCTGGATTATCAAAAAAAAGTATATTAATTTACATTAATGAAGCATTAGAGTTGTGTAATAATATAGACGATTATATACCGGAATATTTTAATAAAAAATATAAATTTATGAATAAACTTGATGCAGTAAAAATAATACATAATCCTAGTGACATTAACAGTTTAAAACAAGCACAAATAAAATTAAAATATGAAGAATTATTTATTTTTATGCTAAAAATAGAGTATTTAAAAAAGAATAGAGAAGATAGTATTGATTCAGTTTTAATTAGAAATATTGATAGAACATTATTACAGAAAATAAACAAATTAAAACAAGAATTACCATTTACTTTAACAAATGATCAAAATACAGCAATTGATGATATACTTATAGATATGAAATCTAACAAAAGAATGAACCGTATGATACAAGGTGATGTAGGAAGCGGTAAAACAATTGTTGGAATATTCGCTTGCTTTATAAATTATTTAACTGGATATATGTCGGCGTTTATGGCGCCAACCGAAATATTGGCAAGACAACATTATTTAAATTTTAAAAATATATTTAAAGATTATAATATAAGAATTGAATTATTAATTGGTAGTACCACAAAAAAAGAGAAAAATAAAATATATGATGATTTAAATAGTGGAAATATAGATATAATTATTGGTACTCATGCATTAATTCAAGATAATGTGGAATACAAAAATTTAGGATTAGTAATAACAGATGAGCAACATAGATTTGGAGTTAATCAAAGAGCTAATTTAAAAAATAAAGGAATTATGCCAGACGTTATATATATGAGTGCAACGCCAATTCCAAGAACATATGCACTTACTATTTATGGTGATATGGATTTATCAAATATTAAAACAAGACCTAGTGGTAGAAAAAAAATTATTACTGATATAAAAACAAATAAAGAAATAACAGATGTATTAAAATTAATTAAATATGAACTTGATCATAATCATCAAGCATATGTAATCGCACCATTAATAGATAACGATATAGATAATTTTGATAATGTTATTAATTTGCAAAAACAATTTCAGTTAGCATTTAAAAATTTTAATGTTGGAATATTACATGGAAAAATGAGCAACGAAGAAAAAGATAAAGTTATGCTTGATTTTAGTAAAAATAAAACGCAAATACTTATAAGCACAACTGTTGTTGAAGTTGGTGTGGATGTTGAAAACGCAACTGTTATAGTAATATTTGATGCAAATAAATTTGGATTGTCACAATTACATCAACTTAGAGGTAGAGTAGGGCGAAGCACATTACAATCTTATTGTATTTTGATTAGTGACAATGCGAGTAAACGTCTTAAAATATTAAAAGAATGTGATGATGGATTTAAAATTAGTGAAGAAGACTTTAAATTGAGAGGTTCAGGTGATTTGTTTGGAATTAGACAAAGTGGTGATATGAAATTTAAAATGGCAGATTTACAAAATGATTTTAAGATTCTTTTAAAAGCTAAAGAGGATGTTGAATACTCAATAAATAATTTAAACATATTAAATGATGAAAAATATATAAATTTATTAAATAATGTTAATAATTTGGATTAAAAACAAATAAGAAGCTAAGTAAAATTAATTTATTTTTACTTAGCTTCTTATTTGTTGTATATACTAATATATTTGATTAAACTGTAATTTATTTTTTATATTTTATCTTATTTTCATGATTATTTAGTTTTTCATTAATATATAAAAAATATTTTATTCTTTTTTCTAAATAGAGCGGGTTATGCGCTAATCCATCACACAATTGTATTTTAAATTTAATATTTGCAAGTTCCTTATTATAAATTATTTCTTCTTCATTTATTGGAGTATCATGTTCACGTATTAAATAACACAATTTAAGTATATCAATATTACTAAAATTTAATCTTGATAAAATGGAAAAAGCTATTTCTGATGATTTTTTAGCATGTCCTCTAAAATGTCTAACTTCTTCATCTTGATATGAATGGGGTTTTCCTATATCATGTAGAAGTAGTGTTAATCTTATATCAAAATTTTTAGGGGAAATGCTGAGTGCAAGCAAAGTATGATTCCACACATCAAGATGATGGTGAGGATGATTGTGTTTAAATCCTATCATATCTTTTATTTCTGGTATTAAATTTATAAGTTCATCAAAATTATCATTAATATTATCAACAACATTATCATTCATTAAAATATTTACTAATTTTTCTTTTTCCATAGTTAGTCCTTTCAGTAAATTAGTGTAAATAACTCATTTGTTTTCACTTATAATTAAAAAATTTTTTAGCATTTTATCAATGATACCTTTTTTGGAGTTATTTTACCATTTACAATTAAAAGATAATACAATTAAAATTATAATAATTCCTAAACCTATCCATAGTAAATTTACAAGTTCATAATATTCATTAATTTCTTTTAACTTTTCGATTATAATATTAAATATTTTTTTTGATGTTTTTCAGCAACTTGTTGTTCTAATAAAAAAATAATATTTTTCAAAACGCACCTCCTAATCTATAAATTTATGCAATAATCTGCATATTTCAGCCAATTTTTATATATACTATTGAAGACATAGTTATTGACAAATAATCATTTATTTGCTATATTAAATATGTCAAAAGCAATTAAGTTTGCTTGGAGTTCGTGGTATCGCGGACGGTAAGAACTTGTTTATCCAGTTCTTATTTTTTGTCTGGTGGGAATGTTTTTATTCCTTTGTTTATATAATTTAGATACCCAACTATTTTATCTTCAAATGTTAGAAATGTCTTATCTTTAGTATTTCTTTTAACATATTTATGAATTGGATATGAGAATAAATCTGTTATTTCAATTCCTACATAAGTTGAACTATATTCTTCATTCCATTTAGGATTAAAATATACTCCATCTATTTTAGATTTTAGTTCTTTAGAACTAATTTTTTTAGTCCCTGTTTTATTGATAACTTTACTAATATGTTCTAATAATTCGTTGTCCTCATCTTTACCTCTTGCTTCAAGCATTATTACACCTTTTTTATTATTATCAGTAGCATAAATATATCTTTCTAATAGAAAATCAAATGCTACATTATAAACATTGTATGTATATCCTTTTTTCAAATATTTATATAAATTTATACTAATTGAAATTATTTTACATTTGATATTCTTCATAGTATCTGTTAGATCAATCATAAACTCGTCATAATTTATAATACTGTCATTAAAACAATTATCGTGTTTTCTAATTTCTATGTTCTAATTTTAAAATTAACAATTAACTAAAAAATAATTTTAGCACTTGTAGGTTTTTTGGTTTGCATAAATTGAGTTACATCTTCACCTTTAGCAACTATAT
>CALVSV010000027.1 GCA_944359595.1 uncultured Bacilli bacterium | reverse complement strand
ATCCACTGGCTTATAATTATTCTTATATGAGAGAAAAGATAGGATATGATATATGGAATAATATAAGTGAAAAGTATTCACATAAAATGGAATATGTTGAGCTTATTATAGATGATATATACTGTGGTATTTATTGTTTACAAGAGCCTGTTGACTTAAAAACATTTAATGCAAATAAGAATAATGATTTGTTAATATCTATTAAGAATTATAATAGTAATATTATAAATAAATTATTATTTACTGATGATGCATATAATTTAGGTGATAGTGTAGATGAATTTGAATTTAGTGCTGGTGTTAATGATAATAAGAGAGTAGATATATTAAGAAATTTTTATAATACTTTTATGAATGAAGATGAAAATATAATTGAATATGATATAGATAATAATATAGATTATATATTATTTGTTAACATGATATTAGCTATAGATAATACTTATAAGAATGAAAAGATTTTACTTGAAGAAAAAGATAATAAATATATTGTTAAAAAGACACCTTGGGATCTAGATTTAAGTATGAATAATGATAAGATATATACTGATTCTTTTGATATTAATTATATATATAATGATTTAACGTTACCAAAATATATATATGAATCGAAAAATTTTAAAACATTATCAAAAAAAAGATATTTTGAATTAAGAAAAAAAATATATAATATAGATTATATTTATGATATAATAGATAACTATAAAAACGTGTTATTATCTAGCGGAGCTATAATAAGAGATTCTAATAAATGGGATAATCAAAAATTTAAGGAAAGTGTTGAAATAATTAAAACATTTTTTAAAGACAGAATAGAAGTGTTGGATGATTATTATGGGAGTATATGATGGAATATAGAAATGAATTAAAGTATATTGTTAATGAGTTTGATTTAAAAATTATAGAGGAAAGACTTAAAAATATAATGCGTTATGATGCAAATATGCAAGACAATAGTTATAATATTAGAAGCATTTATTTTGATGACTATAACAATACTTGTTTTTATGAAAATGAAGCGGGTATAAATAAAAGATTAAAAGTAAGAATAAGAATTTATGATAAATCAGATAAATTAATAAAATTAGAGATAAAATATAAAAATAATGGTATGACAAAAAAAGAATCATGTAATATTTCTAAAAATTTATGTGAAAAACTTATGAATGGAGAGTATATTTCTATTGATGAATGTGGTGGTAAAAAAGTTTTATATAAAGTGTTTTTAGAGCAAAGATTACATATGCTTAAGCCTAAAATAATAGTTGAATATGATAGAACAGCATTTATTAATATAGTTGGAAATGTAAGAATAACCTTTGATAGAAATATAAGAGCATCTAAAAATATTAAATTATTTTTTGATGGTAATATACTAGCTAATCCTATACAAGAAATATCAACACATATATTAGAAATAAAATATGATGAACTATTACCAGATTATATATCAAATGTATTAGAATTGAACAAGCTTAGACAAACATCGTTTTCAAAATATTATTTGTCTAGAATTGCACTTAAGGAGGAAGTAAAATGAGTTTTAACGATATTATAAAAAGTTCGATATTAGAAGGGTTCGACACAGATGTTTCTACTGAAAAAATAATAGTAACACTATTATTTGCAATTATACTAGGAATATATATATTTTTTGTATATAAATATAAGAGTAAATCTTCGTTTTATTCGAAGGATTTTAATGCGGTACTTGCAACATTACCGATAATAACTGCTGGAATAGTTTTAGCGATGCAATCTAACCTTGTTATATCGTTAGGTATGGTTGGTGCGCTATCTATCGTAAGGTTTAGAAATGCAGTTAAAAATTCGATGGATCTACTATTTTTGTTTTGGTCAATTAGTATTGGTATAATTTGTGGCGCATCACTTTATGAAATAGCTATAATATTGTCTGTTGCGACAACTATTCTTTTGTTTGTAATGGATTTAATACCGAATAAAAAGAAATCATTATTGTTGATAATAAATGCAAATAATACTAATATAGAAAAGAAATTGATACCAATTATAAAAGAAAATACATCATCATATACAATTAAGTCTAGAAATATAAGTAAAGATAAAGTAGATTTAATTGTTGAAGTTAGAAGTAAGAATGAATTAGAATTAGTAAATAAATGTTATAAGCTTAAAAATATAGTTAGTGTTAATTTATTGTAACATGATGGGGAAATTAGAATGTAAATTATTAACTTTTGTGATATTATGAATTTTGGTAATAATATGAAAAAATTAAATATAACTTTTTGTAGTTTTCCAGATTATGCTGGAAACGCAAAAGCATTGTACGATTATATGAAAGATAGGTACGATTTTAATTATACATGGATTGTAATTGATGAAAAATCAGTCGAGGTATTAAAAAAAGAAAACGTAAATTGTATTTTAATTGGCACAGAAGAATTTGAAAAATATATTCCAAAAAATGATATTTTCTTTACGACTCATGCTAATTTAGCGGGTGATAAACTAAAGGCAAAAAAATCAATTTATGTTGAATTATGGCACGGTATTGGAGTAAAACCAGTAGGTTTTTTATCTGAAAAAATTAGCGAAAATGATGATAAGTGGTACAATTATGTAAGAGAAGTAATTGATTATATAATAGTTCCAACAAAACTATGGCAAAGTGTTTTTTCTGCGATGTTTAATATTAATCCGACAAGAATTTTACCTATTGGAATTCCTATGTTTGATGAAATAAAGAATGCTGATGGTAAAAATAATTTATCTAAAGTCTTAAAAACTGATGTTAGTAAGTATAATAAAATTATAATGTATATGCCAACTTTTAAAAAAGGATGCGGTAGAGAACTAGAATCTAAATATAATGAGAATAATGTTTTGAATTTTTATGATTATAGTGATGATAAACTAGTTAAATATTTACAAGACAATAATTATTTATTGATAGTTAAAAGACATCCTAGTGACGAATGTATATATAGTACAATAGAAAATGATTATATAAAAAATATTTATAATGATATGCTTATTGAAAATGGTTTTAATATTAATAGTATTTTAAATGCTGGGGATCTACTAATTACTGATTATTCATCTCTAGGGCTTGAGTTTTCATTTTTAGATAGACCTACCATTTATGTCGCTACTGATTTAGAAGAATACAAAAATAATAGAGGAATAATATTTGATGATTATGATTTTTGGACAGAAGGTAATTATTGTTTTAGTTATAGTGAGCTAATAGATAAAATTAATTATTATTTTGCTGGTAATAAATATGAATATAATAATAAAAATTTAATATATGGTTCTTTAAAAGATGGTGGGTGCGAACAAATTTGTAATTACTTCTTTTTAGATAATAATATAAACAAAAATAATGTAAAACAATATAAGAGTATAAAGTTTGAACAAGAAAAAATAATTGATGAATTAGAAGAAATGGTTCATGAGCAAAAAAGTACAATTAAAAAATTAATGGAATCAGATATAGAATTAAATAGAATAATAAACTCTAAGGGGTATAAGTATATGGTTAAATTAAGAAAAATAAAAAATAAAATAACATTTAATAGGAAATGAAACGAAGTGAGATTATTAATATGAAAACAATTGCGCTTATTTTTGCGGGTGGAGTAGGAGCAAGAATGAAACATCCTAATCTTCCTAAACAATTTATAAAAGTTGAAGATAAACCAATAATAATACATACAATAGAATATTTTGAATTAAATAAAAACGTTGACGAAATTTATGTTGTTTGTGTTAAAGAATATATTGATTATTTACATGAACTTATAGCCGAATTTAAGATAACCAAAGTAAAATGTGTAGTTCCTGGTGGCAAAACTGGACAAGATTCAATTTATAATGGTCTTGTTGAAATAAGTAAAAATAATAATGACAACAAGTCTATAAATAAATTTATTGATGAAACAAAAAATATTAATTGTGAACTAGATTTACTAGTTAAAACTAAATATTCAGATGAGGAAAAAAATTTATGGCAAAACAAAATAATGAAAAATGCTTTAGATAATTGGTTTATGGATAATAAAAATATGTTGATTAAATATAACAATACGATAAACTATTGTCGAGAACTTGAAAAAATGGTAAATGATTTAAAAAATAGTACATCATGGAAAATTACAAAACCAATACGCAGCATTAAAATAATACTAATAAAAATTTACAAGAAGTTTTTTCATTGATAAATTTTACAATTTAACATACAGCAATTTTACTGTTTTTTTAAGTTATTTACAAAAATTTAAAAAAATGCTATACTATATGAGTACTAGTAGAGGTGATATAATGAAGTTTAAATCAAAATGTAAAAGTATTTTTAATAAGATTAAGAATATAAATTATAAAAATTATTTTAAGACTAGTATTTTATTTATGGCATTTATTATTACGAATTTAATAAATTCATCAATATTAAGAATGATGACTGTTAAAAATTATTTTGATTTTAAACCAATATTAGGAGATTTAGCATTCTTAGTAATTATAGGAGCATTTAGTTACGCTATTAAAGCTAAAAAAAGATTTAGATATTATTTTGTGTGGTCGATAGTCTTTACAGCGCTTTGCGTCATAAATTCAATGTATTATAATTGGTTTATATCGTTTTCTAGCGTTTCATTACTTGCAACACTTTTTCAAATTGCAGATGTTGGGGATGCAGTTGTATCACAAGTATTAAGATTTGTTGATTTCATATATTTATGGCAACCAATATTTATGATCTTTTTATATAGATCTTTGAAGAGAAGGGGCTACTTTAAAGAAATAACACATAAAGAATCAAGAAAAAAGCGTGCATTTCATACCTTAGCAGTTGGTGGTGCCTTATTTGTTATTTTTATATGTAGTTTAACTTCTTTAGAAATAGGTAGATTATCCAAACAATGGAATAGAGACTATATTGTTCAAAAATTTGGATTATATATATATCATGTTAATGATTTAGTTAAGAGCTTAGAGCCAAAATTTTCAACACTTTTTGGTTATGATAAAGCATATAAAAACTTTAGAGATTATTACAAAAATAATACTGCTACAAGACAAGAAAATAAATATACAGATATATTTAAAGGTAAAAATGTAATAACAATTCATACAGAAAGTATGCAAAGTGTTGCGATGAATACATCGTTTTATGGTCAAGAAGTAACACCTAATTTAAACAGAATAGCTAGTGAAGGAATATATTTTTCTAACTTTTATTCACAAGTTAGTGTAGGTACATCATCTGATGCTGAATTTACATTTAATACATCATTATTACCAGTAAATAATGGTACGGTATTTATAAGTTATTTTGATAGATATTATTATACATTACCTAAAATGTTGAAGGAACAAGGCTATACAACAGTAAGTATGCATGGCAATAATGGTTCGTTTTGGAATAGAAGTGTAATGCATAAAAACTTAGGGTATGACAAATTTTACAGCAAGTCTGATTTTGATATAGACGAAGAAATTGGATTAGGTTTATCAGATAAATCTTTCTTTAGACAAGCAACTGAAAAGTTAGTTGAAATAGATAAAAAAGAAGGACCATTCTATGCAACTCTTATAATGTTAACTAACCATACTCCGTTTGATGAAGTTGATAAGTATGGCGAATTTCCAGTTACTATGGATTACGAAACAGTTGATGAAAATGGTAATACGATAAAAGCAACGGCTAATTATTTAGAAGGTACTACTTTAGGAAATTACTTTAAGTCAGCACATTATGCTGATAGCGCAATAGGAGAATTAATGACTAGATTAGATGAAGCTGGATTGCTTGATGATACAATACTTATATTTTATGGTGATCATGACGCTAAAATATCTAAAAAAGAATATAATTTTATGTATAATTATGATCCAGTTAATGATAGTATATTAGATGAAGATGATCCAAATTATGATGAAGTAGATTATTATGAATATGAATTAAATAGAAAAGTACCATTCATAATATGGTCTAAGGATATTGAACATGAAGAAATTACAACAGCAATGGGAATGTATGATGCATTACCAACTATATCTAATATGCTTGGTGTATACAATAAATATCAATTAGGGCACGATATTATTAACCAAAGTGATAACTTAGTACCATTTCCAAATGGTAATTGGTTAACAAATAAAGTATATTATAACAATTCAAAAGAAGAATATTTACCACTTACTAGTGAACCTATAAGTGAAGAATATATATCTGCTAATGTTGAAAAAGCAGAAGAACTATTAAATATATCAGATGATATTATTGTTTATGATCTAATTAAGAATGATTTAGATAAAGATGAAGAGGAGTAAAATTGTATGGCTAAAACTGAAAAAAGGAAAAAATTAAATAAGGGGAAATTGGCGTTTTTTCTAATATTTGTAATATTAATTATTATTTTAGGAGTATATTTATATAATTCGATAT
>CALVSV010000026.1 GCA_944359595.1 uncultured Bacilli bacterium | reverse complement strand
CGATTTAGTGAGGAGTATACTAGTGTGCCAATAAATAATAGATTTAAATATGCTAGTATAGATGAAGTATTAGATATAGTTAAAAATGATAGTGCAGTAATATATTTAGGATATAGTGAGTGTGTATATTGTCAAGATTATGCGAAATATTTAAATGAAGTTATATATGATACAAAAGTAGATATATATTATTTAAATGTATATAAAGATAGAAAAAAAGATACTAAAAAATATCACGAATTATTAGAATTGTTGGACGAATTTTTACCATATAATGAAGTTCATGAAAGACAAATATTGGTTCCTGCATCAATTTATGTATCTGATGGAAAAATAATATATTATAACGATGAAACAAGTTATGTAACTCGTGATATGGAAGATACGAAATCATATTGGACAGTAGATAGAATAAATCAATTTAAAAATAATATATTGCCATATATAGAACAAATTGAAGAAAATAACGAATAAATTTTATCAAAAAATGTAAAACTTTAGGTTTTCTATTTAAAAAGAAAAAAGATTTTGATATAATTATGTTGTGAAAGTAGATGATATTTGCATGAAAAAACTGGTTTTAATATTTTCACTTGTACTGTGTATAACTGGGTGTTCGATAGAAAAAATTGATACATCTAATAAAGATGAACTTATTAGTTATATGACTAATAAAAAATATGATTTGTATAATAGATATTCACTTGGATATAAATATTATTTACCTAAGACAGTTTCAGTAATTAATTATAGTGATTATAATGAACAATTATTATCAAATGGTGAAACATATTATTTTTATATTGATGTTACATCATATTATTACAAAAAAGATATGCGTATTGAAAAAGATGATGATGATATTTATTATAAAAAAATAGATAATGATGATAAAGAAGGATTTGTAAAAGTTACTGAACAAGATGATAAATATTATGTAATATATCAGTATAATTATGCAAGAATAGAATCAATAATTAATAAAAATCATCTTGATGAAACATTAATTAATATGAGCTATATACTTTCATCAATAAAATATAATGATACCATTATAGAAAGTATTGTTAAAGATTCAACGGATATATCTAGAGAAGAGAAATTTGAACTAGATAAGCCTAACAACAATGAAAACTCGTTTTTGGATTATGTTAAAGCATACGATAATTATAACAAAGAAGAAGAAAAAAAGGTTGATGAAGAAACAATAAATACAGAAGGAACTGGCAAATGAGGTGATTATATGGGACTATTTGAAAAAATAAAAGGATTATTTTATGATGAAGAAGAAATAGATGTACCAGAAGAACAAAGAAAAGAAGAAATAAGCATTAAAAGCGGTAATATAGCGGTTATGGAACAAAATAACGAGAAAAGAGAAACCGTTGTAGAAACAAGGGAAATGAAGCAACAATTAAAAATTAATGAGCAGCCAAAAATTGATGAAATAGATGAAGTTGTAAGTGAAAGGGATTTAGTGTCTACAACACAAAATTTTAAATTTCCCATAATATTTGAAGACGAAGATATTGCGCAAATTGAAAAAAAGGAACCGGTTAAGAAAAAGGAAGAAAATTTAGAACCGAAAAAAAGCGATACTAAATATCAAAAGCCTGTTTTGGATAGAAAAGTAATAGATGAAGTTGTAAAAAAACCTAAAAAATTTCAACCAACACCGATAATCTCTCCAATATATGGTATTTTAGATAAAAATTATGATCAAAAATCTTCTACTAAAAATAGTTCTACAACATATAAAAAAGATAATGAAATGGAACTTAATTTTGATACTATAAGACAAAAAGCATATGGCACGTTGGCTGATGATTTAGAAAATGAAATGACAAAAAGTGAAGCGACTATTGATGCGATAGAAAACAAAATAGATAATATATTAGAAGAAAATAATTTATTGTCAGATTTAGAAGAAGATAATAATGAAATAAATAGTAGTGATGATAATTTGTATAATTATGATGATTTTGGTGTAGAATATAAAATAGATGACAGTACTGAAAAAAATCAAGAGAATAAAAAAGCAAAAAAAGATAAAGAAGTGGAATTAACAGAAGACTTATTTAACTTGATAGATTCTATGTATGATAAATAGGAGGTATTAAATGGAATATTTAAGTACAGTGTTACCAATAATACTATATATATTATTAATCGTATTAGTTGTCATGTTAATAGTATTGACATATAAATCAATAAAAATAGTAGATCAAGTAGAATCAATAGCTAATGATGTTGATAAAAAATTAAAATCATTAAATGCATTTTTCAATGCTATTGACAATTTCAGTGATAAAATTTCGATAATTAGTGATAGAATGGTAATGATGGTAACAAATTTGTTATCAAAAATATTTAAAAAAAACAGAAAGGATGATAAAAATGAGTAAACGAGAAAAAAGTGGAATGGGTAAATTTGTGTTAGGAGCTTTAGTTGGAGCGAGTGTTGGCGTTCTTTTAGCGCCAAAAAAGGGAAGTGAAACAAGAAAAGATTTAAAAAATAAAATGAATGAGTTACTTGCAAAAATAAAAGAAATTGATTTAGGTGATGTAAAAGATAATATTGAAAATAAAATTAACGAAATACAAGAAGAACTAAAAGATTTAGATAAAGAAAAAGCTATCGCAATAGCTAAAGAAAAGGGAGCAGCTTTAAAAACTAAAGCTACAGAACTATATGAGCTTGCTAAAGAAAAGGGTACTCCAGTTTTAGAAAAATGTGCAAAAGAAGTAAAAGAAAAAACTATTAAAGTAGTTGAAGAAATTTTAAAGAAATTAAAAGAAGACGAAAATGTAAAAAATGATAAAAAATAAAGATTATTAAATTCCTACTAAAAATTATGTTTCAACTTCTTATAATAATATAGGAATATTTAATTATAATTTATCATTTTCAAAATTTGATAAGAAAGAGTTGCTAACTCCACCGTATAAATCTAAATATACAGATTTATTTATGAAGTTTCATACATATAATGGTTATAATATTATAAATAAAATACAAAAATTTAAATAGGGATATCTTATTTAAATTTTTGTTTTAAATATATTAATATTACCACTTATTAAATTACTTATATTTTTTAGATATAGGCTAAATATATTTGCTTTATCAACATTATCGTTTGATATTACATCAATATATCTATTTTTTTCATTATCTACACTTAATTTTAATTTTCCAATTACGTCACCTTTTTTTATAGGTAATTTAAAATTATCTAATATAAGTTCATAAGTACTTACTTTTTTATCATCTCCCTTTTTATGTAATACAACTACATCTTCACTAACAGATGTACTTATTTTATCTTTTGTACCTTTAGATATTTTAACATTATTTAATTCAGCATTTTTACTAAGTAGAACTTCTGCCTCATAACTATTAAATCCATAATCTAAAAGTTCTATTGTATCACTATTTCTTTGTTTTGAAGTTTCTTCACCCATAACTACAGTAATAAGCCTCATGTTTTCTTTTTTTGCAGTAGCCGTTAAACAATATCCAGCTTCTTTTGTGTATCCAGTTTTAAGCCCGTCACTGCCAGGATAATATTTAACTAATTTATTTGTATTTACAAGCCATACTTGCTTATCAGTTCCTTTTCTTAAATAATCTTCATAAACACTAGAATAATGTAAAATTTTATCATGTTTTACTAATTCTTTAGCTATCAATGCCATATCGTATGCAGAAGAGTAGTGATTTGCATCATCCAATCCATGTACATTTTTAAAATTTGTATTTTTAAGACCTAATTCTTTAGCTTTATCATTCATTTTTTCTACAAACTTGGAAACAGATCCATAACTAAACTCTGCTAATGCAGTTACTGCATCATTCGCACTAGCTATACAAACACCTTTTATAAGATCAGATACGCTCATTTTTTCATATTGTTCCAAAAATATTTGACTTCCTCCCATACTAGAAGCTTTTTCTGATACTGTAACCATATCAGTTAAATTTATTTTACCTTCATCGATTTGTTCCATAACTAATAAAAGACTCATCATTTTAGTCATAGATGCTGGTGCATATTTTTCATCTATATTTTTTTTAAATAATATTTTACCGGTATTTGCCTCCATAATGATTGCAGATTTAGCTCCTTTGGCAAGTTCATCGTTTGATGCATAAATAGTTGTTGGAACAATCATTAATAGGCAACAAAAAATTATAATTGTTTTCTTCATAACTATCCTCCTAATAAAAAATATTAAAATTTATATAAAATATGTATTAATTATATTAATTATTTAAAACTAATATTGGTGATAGTATGGAAGAACACGAAATTGATATGTCTAAATTCGAAGTCAGAACCGATCTGGTAATGGAAAGTATAGATGATATTGAAGAAAATATTAAAACAGATGAAGAAGTCATTGATGATATAAAAATTACAAGAGTAAAGGTTAAAAAACAATACGAAGAGAAGCTAAATAAAAAAAGAGGAAGATATATAACAATAGAGTTTAATGATATAACAGATACAAATAATAATAATAAGGTGTTGGATATATTTATTAAAGAGTTAAATGATCTTATGGATAAAATGCATATTAAAAATAAAGATAGTTGTCTAGTGATTGGTTTAGGAAATGAAAAATCAACTGCAGATTCACTAGGTCCTAATACAGTAGACAATATACTTGTTACACGTTATCTATTTTTAGAAGATAATATTGTAGTAGATGAAAATTATAGATGTGTAAGTGCATTTAATCCATCAGTAACAGGAATTACTGGAATAGAGACTTCTTCCTTAATAAATGGTATTGTAAAAGAAGTTAATCCTTCATTTTTAATAGTTATTGATGCCCTAGCTTCTAAATCTATTTCAAGAGTAAATAAAACTATACAAATGACTGATTCTGGTATAAATCCAGGCAGTGGAGTAGGAAATAGTAGAAAAGAAATAAGTAAAGATACAATAGGTATTCCTGTAATAGCTATAGGTATTCCCACTATTGTTGATGCAGTAACAATTGTAAGTGATACTATAGAATTTATGGTAAAACACTTTTCATATATTAAGCAAACAATAAATGATCCTAAAAATAAACTTAAAATATCACGTGAAAATTATTTGAAAGATAAAACTATAAAAGAATTAAGTCAAAATGAAAAAGAAAAATATATTGGATTTTTAGGAACCTTAAGTGATGAAGAAATAAGAAATTTAGTTTATGAAGTGTTATCACCAATAAATTATAATTTAATGGTTACACCAAAAGAAGTTGATTTTTTAATAAATAAATTAAGTTTACTCTTATCTAATGGTATAAATCATGTATTACATAAAATAAATTAAAAAATAGTACAAAATTTTATGTTTTACATATAATTAATTAGGTGAGGATTATGAAAAGTAAAGAAGATTTTAAAATGTTTGTTAAAGCTCATCCAGAATTAATTAGTTATGTAAAAAATGGTGAAATGACATGGCAAAAATTTTATGAATTATATAATCTATATGATGAAGATGATAATGCTTGGGCACCATTTATAAAAAAAGAAAGTATAAATAACAATGATAATAATATAAATTTTAAAAATATAACAAGTATGGCTGGATTTTCAGAAATATTTAATATGATTAAAAATATAAAGCCGGAAGTTATACAACAAAATATTACATCTATACAAAAATTTTTAGGATTTATTTCTGATTTTGTGGATTCTTCTAATAAAAATAATACAAATAAACAACGAAGTATATATACGCCTAGACCTACTCATAAAATGTTTGAGGACTAAACATGAATTTAGATTTACAGTTTAAGATTAGGAACGATGAGAATATGTTATCTTATTTAAGACAACATTCAAATTGGTATAAATATTTAAATAGAAATCCTCAAAATATTAATGATTTTATAAAAGAAATGAGAGAAGTATATAAATTAAGACCAACAGATAAATTTAATAGTTTTGTAGAAAAATTAGATCTTATATCATCATTTATTGATGTTTTAAAATAATTTGATATATGCTAATTTATTAAAATTCCTTGACTATTTGTGTAATAAAATATACAATGGTATTGTAGATTTATAATATCTACCAATTGAAATGGAGGAATTTTTTTAATGAATAGTGTTATATTCTCCATTTTGCTTATTGTTGTTGGAATTTTTCTTGGTGTTGTTATAAACAATATTATTTCTAACATAAGACTTAAAAATGCTAAAGTAGAAGCAGAAAAAATAATTGATAATGCTAAACTTGAAGCTGAAAAATCTAAAAGAGATTCTATTATGAAAGCAAAAGAAGAAGTAAATAGAATTAAAATAGATGCTGAAAAAGATATAAAAGAAAGAAAATTAGAATTAAAAGAATCCGAATTAAGGTTAACTAAACGTGAAGAAAGCATTGACAAAAGAGATATATCTTTACAAAATCGAGAAACTCTTTTAGAGGAAAGAGATAATAATTTATTACAAAAACAAAAAGAAATTCAAGAAAAAGAAGTGAATTTGGAGAATTTAGAAAAGAAAAAAATGGAAGTTCTCGAAACAATTTCTGGATATACAAAAGAAGAGGCTAAAAACAAAATTATGAATATTGTTGAGCGTGACATGGATCTAGAAATATCTACATATATTAAAGAAAGAGAAAGTGAAGCAAAATTAGAAGCTGATAGAAAAGCTAAAGGAATGCTTATTTCTAGTATGCAAAGATATTCGGGTGATGTAACAAATGAACAAACAGTTACAGTTGTTAGTCTACCAAACGATGAGATGAAAGGAAGAATAATTGGTAGAGAGGGAAGAAATATAAGAACTATTGAATCGGTAACTGGTGTTGATATAATTATTGATGATACACCAGAAGCATTAGTAGTATCTAGTTTTGACCCATTTAGAAGAGAAATTGCTAGACTTACTTTAGAAACACTTATAAAAGATGGTAGAATACATCCAACAAGAATTGAAGAAGTATATAATAAAGTATGCAACGACATGAACGCTAAACTTATGGAAATAGGTGAAGAAACTATTTATGAATTAGGAATTACAAAAATAGATTCTGAGCTTATAAGAATAATTGGTAAATTATATTTTAGAACTAGTTATGGACAAAATGCTTTAAAACATTCAAAAGAAGTTGCGATAATTGCTGGAATATTAGCAAGCGAAATCGGTGAAGATATAATGCTTGCGAAGAGGGCAGGTTTATTACATGATATAGGTAAAGCAATCGATAGCGAAATAGAAGGTAGCCATGTTGATATAGGTGTTGAAATAGCCAAAAAATATGGAGAAAACGATATTATAATTAATTCTATTGCGTCCCATCATGGTGATACAGAACCAACAAGTATTATTGCTAATCTGATAGCTATTGCTGATACTATGTCTGCTTCAAGACCAGGCGCAAGAAATGATTCGTTTGAAAATTATGTAAAAAGAGTTAGTGAACTAGAAAGTGTAGCAAATAATTTTGATGGTGTTGATAAATCATATGCTCTTTCTGCAGGTAGAGAGTTACGTATTCTAGTCAAACCAGATGAAATAGATGACATTAAAAGTCATAAGTTGGCTAGAGATATAAAAGAAAAGATTGAAAGTGAATTAAGATATCCAGGTACAATAAAAATAACAGTTGTTAGAGAAACAAGAGTTGTTGAAGAGGCTAAATAAAAAATCCTATTTAGGATTTTTTATTTTATATTATTATTCAATTTAAATGTTTTAATATATTTTTCCCTAATGGCTGGCATAATCTGTGATGCAATATCAACAGATACATCGTGCATATCATAAAAACTTGTATTAAGCATATAAAAGTCTTTAACACTTTTCGAAAACAACTTCTTTAATTCATGCATACAAATGTTAAAATCTTCTATATTTTCAACATTTATATATCTTCTTTCTTCTAGTGATAAACTAGAAAGATAGTCCCTTTTTACTGAAATTAAAGGATCTGCATACGTCATAATTAAAAAATCTATAAGTCTTTTTGATTTATCTGAATATTTACTCCTTAATTTATAATATATATCTTCACGCATATCCCCTCTTAAATAATTTAAATAATTCCATATTTGTCTATCATTAATAGATCTATCTATTAATATTATATCTAAATCTTTTTTTAATTCAGTCAATAATTTTACATAAGATTTATTCATTATCAATTCATTTATCTTTTCTTTAGTTAAACCTTCACATTTTGGTAGAAAAACATTCTTATAATAATTTGAAGTAGTAAATTCCTCTATTATAGATACTTTAAATCCACCTTTTTTAAAGAAATTATATAAATTATTTATCGTAGTTGTTTTTCCAGTTCTAGGTGTTCCACTAAATTCAATTACATATGACTTAGTAATATTACTTATTTCTTTTAATTTTAATAATTCTTGTTTCATCGCATGTAATTTTTTTAATTCATAATAATATTCAATATTATCATCAAATATCATATTCTTTAAATATTCATTATCTTTTTCATAAAATGCAATATCTATTAAATTTTTGTATCTTTTAAAAATATCTATATTTTCATCTTCTGAATAAATTAAACTATTATATATATTAGTATAGTACCATTTTTGTTGTTCTTCGCCTCTATTAAAATTAGAAAAATCTCTAACACCGGTCTTTTCAAATTTTAAAACAATATCTTCTAAATTGTCTATTTTATCAGCGCATATAATATACTTATTACGTAAAGGTAAAGTCTTAGTTTTTTCTATTACTATTTTTTTTCTTTCTTCCCATGGTAAAGATTTATCTTCTTCAGAAGCACTATTAACTAATTGTGCAATATCATTACCAAAAAACGTTTTTATATCATCAATAGTATATTTTGTATCTTCAACAACATCATGTAAATAACCAGAAGCAATAACATTATCATCACATCCATATTTTTTTAAAATAGATGCAACACTTATTGGGTGCATAACCATCGGTTTATCTTTTTCGTTTTTTCTTACTTGACCCATATGAGCTTTGATCGCAAAGCTTTTAGCGTTTTCAACAATATTCATTCAACATTCACTCCCTATTCATATCTTATTCTAAGTGTAATAGAATAATCGTCCTCTCCTTTGCACATTTTATCAGTATAATCATATTCAATATATTTTCCACCCATAAATAGTATACCGCCATTAATTATATTTTTATTATTAATAATATTATTTAAAACTTTATTATACTTGCTTTTAATATAACCTAAATATATATTTTTATTATGTTCTTTATAAAATACTTCATAATACTTTTTATCTTCATTAAATAATATATCACAAGGAAATACATAATCATTACATTCATAAACTTTAGAATAATTTAATTTAATTTCATAATTTGATAATCCATTATATAAATCATTTTTATTTAATTCTTTATATTTAATACTATATTCTATTAATTTATCGCAATCACTGTTTCTACATTCCATAACAATAGGAAATGTAGATGCTTTTGATTTATCTTGAATCTTTTTTATTTTGAGTTCTTTTTTTGAGGATGCATATTCAATGATCAAATCACAATAAAATATTTTTTTGCCACTATCATTTTTAAACGTTTTGATATCCATTGTAATATCTTTCATAAGATCAACTTTTGATAAAACATTTTGTACTTCTTCTCTTGGAATATTACCAATTACTCCATATTCTGTAATTACACGTATTGCTTTTTCACCATCAAAATTATATTTTATAAATTTTGCTTTATTTTTACCATTCGTTAAACATTCTGCTAATATTTTTTGACGAGATGTACCGTCATCATTATTAAATGTTACACCAGCTATTCTAATAGTTTTTACTTCTTTTTTCGCTTTTTTATTCATTTCAATTCCTCCCCATATAGATATAAACTATTATATCATATTAATAAAAAATAATTTAAAAAAATTTTAAATTTATTGAAAACATGATAAAATATATGTATATGTAAATCATTATTTTTATAAAATATATTGATAGAGAGGAATTTAATTATGAATAAAAATAATAAAATAAATACTATATTAGATTCTATAATACATATAATTTTATATGGTTTAATATTAATATTAATGTCATTTATATTTCCTAAATCTTTTTATATTAATCATGAATTATTTGGTCTTTATGCACTAGCTATATCAATAATAATATATATATTAAATAAAGCTGTTAAACCAATAATCGTATTTTTAACATTACCTATAACAGGTATTACTTTAGGAATATTTTATCCATTTATAAATTTATTTATTTTATTTATTGTTTCTTTATTGTTTGGATCAAATTTTGAAATGCATGGTTTTTTTATGTCATTACTTGTTTCTATACTTATTTCTATAATAAATTTTATAGCCGATGAATTAATTTTAAAACCAATATATGGGAGATTAAACCATGAAAAATAGTATATTAGAAATTGGTTCATTTAGTATTAAATGGTATTCTATATTAATATTATGTGGTATTATAATAGGAATAATTATATTAGAAAAACAAGCTAAAAAATTCAAATTAAACAAAGAATATTTATATAATTTAATATTTGGTATTTTAATATGTGGTATTGTTGGTGCTAGAATATATTATGTTATGTTTAATTTAAATTATTATTTTAATAATTTTATAGATATATTTAAAATATGGGAAGGTGGACTTGCCATACATGGTGGCATTATTGGTGGATTAATATTTATTTTATATTATACAAAAAAATATAAATTAACTACTTTACATATAATTGATATGATAATACCATCATTAATTATTGGTCAAATAATTGGAAGATGGGGAAACTTTTTTAATGGAGAAGCTCATGGTCCAATTACAACTTTAAATTTTTTAGAGTCTATACACTTACCAGATTTTATAATAAATGGTATGTATATTAATGGAGTGTATTATCAACCAACTTTTTTGTATGAATCAATATGGAATTTAATAGGCTTTATAATAATTATATTTATATTAAATAAATCAAAAAAAATAAAAATAGGGGATATAACATCATTTTATCTTATTTGGTATTCATTTGCTAGATTTTTTATAGAAAGTTTAAGAACTGATAGCTTAATGTTAGGAAATTTAAAAGTTGCTCAAATAATATCAATAATTATGTTTATTATTGGTATAACAATTATTGTTAAAAATAGAATAAATAAAAAGAATATATGTTATAATGATGTTAGTTATGAAAAATTTGAATATGTAGGTGATAAAAATGTATGATGTAATAATAATTGGAGCAGGAATATCTGGACTTACTAGTGCGATATATTTAAAAAGATATGGATTAAACGTATTACTACTAGAAAGAAATGTGCCTGGAGGTGTTTTAAATACTATTCCTTTAATAGAAAATTATCCAGGAATTGAAAGTGTTGATGGCGCAACTATTGCATATAATGCTTATACACATGCTAAGAATTTAGGAATTGAAGTAAAAAAATGTGAAGTATTAGAACTTGTCAATAATAAAGAAAGAAAAGAAATAATAACTAATAAAGGTAATTTAAGCGCTAAATATGTCGTTATTGCAACAGGAAGAATACCAAGAAGATTGGGGATTGAAAATGAAGATAAATTGATTGGTAAAGGAATAAGCTATTGTGCAACTTGTGATGGTGCTTTATATAAAGATCGTGATGTAATTGTTGTTGGAGGAGGTAATTCTGCTTTAATAGAAGCAAAATATTTAAGTGATATATGTAAATCTGTTACTATTCTTGTAAGAAATAATACATTAAGAGCAGATAAAATTTATATAGAACAATTAAATAATAATATTAAAATATTATATAATAAACAAATTAATAAGTTAAACATTAAAAATGATGAATTAACGTCAGTTACATTAAAAGATGGTAAGATAATTGATACATCATGTGTATTTGTATTTATTGGTAATGATCCATCTACAAATTTTATTAACAAACTAAATTTAACAGACAATAACGGATATATAATAGTTGATAATAATATGAAAACAAAAATAGATGGTATATATGCAGTAGGTGACGTAATAAACAAAGAATTATATCAAATAGTTACTGCGGAATCAGATGGAGCAATAGCTGCATATAATATAAAAAAAGAATTTACTAATTAGTTTAAAAATGCTATAATCTAATTATAAAGATGATCGCGAGAAAAAATATCCTTCCCGAACACAAACATATGTTCGGGGGGGGTATTTTTAGATTTTTAAATAAAAAATACCTTATTTTTTTCTCCTTTAAAGGAGTAAGTTATGAAAAAGAAAAATATTATTATAATAATAATAACATGTATATTAGTTGTTTTGTTAGTTGGTATAAGTTTTGCTTTCTTTAGAAGTGTTACTAAAGTAGATAAGGAACTAGTAATTGGTTCTCTTGAAATTGATTATGCTGAGGGTAGTGAGGTTAGAACTAGTCTTAAACCAATCAAAGAAGATGAAGTATTAGATAGGGCATATAAACTAGAGTTTAGTATAAGTAATATTAATGATGTAGATATTATGAGTAAGATAAAACTGCATATTAATAATATTTCTGATAATATTAAGAGTGACTTAAAATATAAATTATATGAAAATGATTTTGAATTAGTTG
>CALVSV010000025.1 GCA_944359595.1 uncultured Bacilli bacterium | reverse complement strand
CGTTATCGTTTGTTTTAAGTAAATATATATAATATAAATGGTCTATTTGATATTGAGCAAAAAATGTTTCAACAGGTGGTGTAATTAACATTATATTTGCTTTAGCTAATGGAATATTTTCATCAGTAGTATTAATGTTTTTACAATTATATTCTAGATATTTTTTTATTGCTCCTGACATAACAAGTGTTGCTTCATCAACTAAACAAGAAGTAGAATAAATTTTTATTATATCATCCAATTCTGCTGGAGATAATTCAATAAAATCTTCACGAATAATTCTATCGAAAGCAGGCTCTAACAATAATTCATAATAAGTATTGTGCCAGTTCCATCTTATCTTTAACCTAGATAAAAATTCTTTTGGTCTTTGATATAATTCTCTATCCATTAAATTACTTATTTCGGGGTTAGATTCTGCATAATATCTATTAGCATTAAATAACTGTTTTTCCAACACCTCATCTATATTGTTCTTTAAGTCTTTTGGTATTATCTTGCTCTTTATATTTTCCATTTATTAACCCTCCTTATAAAGTCATAGCATTTACTATGACTACTTAATTCACATGATAATTATGCAGTACATAACATATCGTATTTTTTGTTAAATTTTCTCATTAATTTTCTCATCTTTATCACCTCCTATTTTTTAAGGTATTGTGAAAAGTTATATACTTTCCACTACCTCTAATATTAGTATATATTATTAACTTTATTCAGTCAATTATTATACGAAATAACATTTGTAAAATTAGAACAATATATTTTGACAATAATATATTAAAAGTATATAATTAATGTCGGTGAAGAAAAATGTATGAAATGTGTAAATTATGTCCAAGAAATTGTGAAATTAACCGATATAAAGATGTAGGTTTTTGCAATAATTTAAATGAGATAAAAATAGCTCGTGCTCATCTTCATTATTATGAAGAACCTTGTATATGTGATGACAATGGTTCTGGGACGATTTTTTTTAGCGGGTGTAATTTAAGATGTGTATATTGCCAAAATAAAGAAATATCGCATGGTAATTTTGGCAAAGTTATATCTATCGATAGATTATCTGATATAATGTTAGAATTACAAAATAAAAAAGCCAACAATATAAATTTAGTTACTCCAACGCACTTTGTACCTAGTATAATAGAAGCTATAAAGAAAGCTAAAATTAAAGGATTAAATATACCAATAATATATAATACTAGTGGATATGAAAATGTAGATACTATAAAGATGCTTAATGGATATATAGATATTTATTTAACAGATTTTAAATATTATAATAATTTTATAGCAAAAAAATATTCTTTAGTAAATAATTATTTTAATGTTACTAAAGAATGTATTAAAGAAATGAAAAAACAAATACCAAATAATATATATGATGGTAATAAAATGATTAAAGGTATAATTGTTAGACATTTAATATTACCTAATAATACTGATGATTCAATTAAAATATTAGAATATTTATTTAATAACTATAAAAATACTATTGTTTATAGTATTATGAATCAATATACACCAGTAAGTAAAACAAAATATGATGAATTAAATAGAAAATTAACAAAAGAAGAGTATGATAAAGTTATAGATTATGCATATAATTTAGGAATAACTAATGCTTATATACAAGAAGAAGGTACTCAAGATGAGAGTTTTATACCTAAATTTGATTTAACTGGTGTATAATTAATCTCTAGCTTTAAATATTAAACCTAGAAAAAATGCAACTATTATAGAACATACTATACCCGATGCAGTTAAATTAAACATTCCAAGAAGTAATCCAGTAACTCCATATGTGTGCGCTGATTCTAATGCTCCATGTATTAAAGAATGACCAAAACTTGTAATTGGTACTAGTGCTCCTCCACCACAATACAGTATTAACTTATCATATATTCCAAATGAATCTAATATAACACCTATTACAACAAATAATGTTGTAATATGACCTGGGGTTAATTTTGTACTATCCAATATAATTTGAGCTATCGCACAAATTATACCACATATTAAAAATGAATATAAATAAATCATTTTTCTACCTCCAAACTAATTGCATGAGATATTGCTGGTATAGATTTTTTTTGATTTACAAGCGTTGTGGAATGAAGAGATCCTGTTGCGACTAACAAGACCTTTTTTATTTCTTTTTTTTGCATCCTTTTTAAAATTAACGAGTATGTTACCAAAGGAAGACATGCAGGTCCACTTGCGCCAGCATATACATCTTGATTTTTAGTATCATAAAGCATAACACCACAATCGTTATATTTTTTAAGATCTATATCGTATACTTCTTTCATATAATCTTTTAAAATTTTCATGCCGTATATTCCAAGATCTCCAGTTAATATTAGATCATAATAATCGATATCCCTATTAGTGTCTTTTAAATGTTCATATATTGTTTGCGCTGCAGCCGGTGCCATTACTGCTCCCATATTATATACATCTTTAACACCCATATCTACTACTCTACCTATTGTTCCTGATTCTATCTTTATTTGCGATTTTGAATTTGATACATATGCCGCACAAGCGCCAGTAGACGTAAATGTTGTAGTTTTAGGTTTTGAACCGCCATATTCTACTGGATATCTAAATTGTCGTTCAGATGTACAGTTGTGTGATGATACAGATGTTATTGCGTTATTTATTTTTTTTTTTTTTATTAAAGAAGAAGCTATAATAAGTTCTTCTGTATTAGTTGTAGATGCGTTATATATATCTAAATATGGTATATAAGATTTTAAAGCAGT
>CALVSV010000024.1 GCA_944359595.1 uncultured Bacilli bacterium | reverse complement strand
ATGTATTTTATGTTTGGCAATTGTAAAACAATAAAAGAATTGAATTTGTCTAATTTCGATACATCTAATGTTACTAATATGTCATTTATGTTTTTTAATTGTATCTCACTTATTAAATTAAACATCACGAGTTTTGACACTTCAAATGTTACTAACATGAGTTATATGCTATATAACTGTAATACGTTAGAAAAATTAGATTTATCAAGTTTTAATACTTCAAAAGTTACAAATATGCATGCAATGTTTTATTCATCATCAGCATTAACTAGTTTGGATTTATCAAGTTTTGATATATCTAATGTAACAGATAAAAAAGATATGTTTGGTTCAACATCAAACATAAAAAAAGCATATGCAAAAGATGAAGAATCAGCCAACTTCTTTAATAATGGTACGAATAAACCATCATCTTATGAATTTGTTGTAAAATAATAAATATTTCTTTACATAAAAAGAAATATTTTTTTATATAGTGTCGAAAAAAATAATAAATTATGATATACTTATTTATAGTATAAAAGGTGATGTATATGAAGAGTAAAAAAATATTAGTCATATTTACTGCTATATTAATGATCTGCTCATTGTTTTTAAGCCTTAAAACAAGTGCGGCATCAAGATATTATATTTCAGCAACTGATGGTGTTAACGTAAGAAAAGGACCAGGTACAAATTATAGTACTACAGGAGATATGTTATACTATAATACTGAGCTTACAGTAATTGAAACTAAACCTAATGAGCAAGGGTGTAGCGATAAATGGTATCATGTTAAATATAATAACGGTACTAAGGAAGGATATGTTTGCGGTACATATGTAAGAGAAGAGCAACTAGCTGATATTGATCAAAACGGTGAATATGAACAATACTTAAAAGAACAAGGATTTCCAGAAAGTTATTGGCAAAAATTAAAAACTTTACATAATTTGCACAGTAATTGGACTTTTAAAGCAGTAAAAACTAATTTAGATTTTAACGATGCTATCGATAACGAAAGTATATTAGGAAAATCACTTATAGACGGTAGTGATACATCACTTAGAAGTAAAGAACCACCTGCATACGATCCTTCAACTGGAATATATAAACAATATGAACCCGGGTGGTATGCTGCAAGTCGAGATACTGTAAAATATTATTTAGATCCAAGAAATTTTTTATCAGAAAAAACAATATTTATGTTTGAAACATTAGACTATAATAGCTCATATCAAACAAAAGAAGCTGTTGAAAAAATATTAGGCTCATCATATATGGTTAAATTATATCCAGATTATGCTAATGCTTTTGTTGAGGCTGCACAAAAATATAATGTAAGTCCAACACATCTTGCTTCACGTGTAAGACAAGAAACATCTTTGAATGGATCAATTTCATCATCTGGAGAAAGTTTTGTTTATGCATATGATCCAAATTCTAATCAAGGAAATAATAGAACATATAGTGGTATATATAACTTTTATAATATTGGTGCATATGGATATATGAACCCAGCAATAAGAGGACTTATTTGGGCAAATGGTGGAGAAGATGGTACCGTAACAAGTTATGGTAGACCATGGGATACACCATATAAAGCTATTTTAGGTGGTGCACAATATATAGCAGAAGGATATATTTCTGCTGGACAAAATACATTGTATTTTGAAAAGTTTAATGTTAGTCCATATTCGCAAAATCCAATTTATTCTCATCAATATATGACAAATATACGTGGAGCTTTATCTGAAGCAGAAACTACATATAATTCGTATAAAAATATGGGATTATTAAATGAAACATATGAATTTTTAATACCAGTTTATGAAAATATGGATGATGTATCTGACAGTAATACGCCAAGCGGTGGTAATGAAGATACTGGTAGTGATACAGTAGTTTCAGTAAATACTATCGCAACAAATATCGGTGTAAAAGTAAATAACTCTAACATGAGTGGAATTGCTTTGGGAACTACAGGAAATGATTTAATAAATAGAGTTAAAAATATTTCATCTAATGCATCAGTAAGTGTATCTAATAATGGTAAATTAGGTACTGGTAATACAATTACAATAAGTTCAAATGGTGAATCTAAAACATATACTATTATAGTGTATGGTGATCCAAATGGAGATGGAACGATAAACATATTTGACTTAGTTAGAACTCAAAAAATAATATTGGGAACTGTTAGTCCTACGGAAGCACAAAGAAATGCAGCAGATGCTAATAAAGACGGAAAAGTAGATATATTTGATTTAGTTAGAATACAAAAACATATATTAAATATTACTAATATAGTACAATAAAGGTGATGATTATGAAAAGAATAAAAAGTTTATTAAGTATAGTTTTATTTATAATATTAACTATGGTATTTATACCAGATGTCAATGCTGCAAGCGCAACAATTAAAGTTACATCTAGTCAATCAAGAGTAATTGTTGGGGGAACATTTACAACTACTGTAACTATTTCATCTGGAACCCCAATTGCAGCATGGGAATATGATATTTCATATGATACTTCTAAATTAACATTAGTTAGTGGTTCGAACCATGTTCTTGAATATACGCAAAATACTAATAAATATAGTGCAACTTATACATATACATTTAAGGCAAAAGCAAGTGGTAATGCAAATATCACAGCAAAAAATTATTTAGTATCAGATTGGAATGAATCTGCAATGGGTGTTACACCAACAACTTCTAGTGTAAAAATTATTACAAGAGAAGAATATGAAGCTAGTTTAAGTAAAGATTGCAATTTAAAGAGTTTGGGTGTAGAAGGAGCAACACTTTCACCAGAGTTTTCACAAGATGTATTAGAATACACTGTTGAAATGGAACCATTAACAACAAAAATAAATATAGTAGGTACTAAAAGTGATTCAAGTTCTACAGTTACTGGCTTAGGTGAAAAAGATGTTGTTGAAGGTGATAATAATTTTGATATAACAGTTACAGCAGAAAACGGATCTTCTAAAACATATAAATTAAAGGTTATTGTAAAAGAGCAATCACCAATCGAAGTAAAAATTGATAAAGATAAGTATACTGTTGTAAGAAAAAGAGAAGATTTACCAAGCATTGAACGTTATGAAGAGGTTGATGTTAAAATTGGTGAAGAAGATGTTCCAGGATATTATAGTAGTATTACAAAATTAACATTAGTAGGTCTCAAAAATGAAAAAAATGAAATAAGTTTATATATATATGATAAAGAAAAAAATACATATACACCATATTTAGAAATAAACGCATCAAAAATAATATTATATCAATTAGAATTAGATAATGAGGATATCCCAGAAGGATTTAAGAAAACAACTATAAAAATAGGGGATAAGGAATATACTGCGTATAAAAATGATAAGTTAAAAAAATATGTATTAGTATATGGAATGAATACTGAAACTGGTAAAAAAAATCTATACTTATATGAAGAAAAAGAACAAACATTACAATTGTTTAATGAAGATGCGTTTAATAGTATGATTGATGAACAAAATTATTATAAAAATTTACTTTATTGTGCTTGTGGAGTAATTGGTTTATTTATAATAGTAATTATTATATTAATAATAAAATTAGTAAGTTCTAATAAGAGTAAGAAAAGACTTAACGAACTTGAAAAATTAATTGAAGAAAAAAGAAATAAAGCAAAAAATAAAAAAGTGTAAGTATATACGCTTTTTATTTTACTCTTTCTATTATTTTATTTATTTCATACTTTAATTTATTTATATTTAAATTATTTGTTAATTTACCGTTTTTATTTAGTATTTTACCATTAATCATAGTCATTACAACCATATTTCTATTTACGTTATGAACTATTTGACTTATCAAGTTGTTTTCTGGGTATATAGTAATATCTGATAAATCTAACATAACTAAATCTGCTTTTTTATTTTCTTCAATAGAGCCAATTTTTTGCGCTAAACCTAAAGCTTTAGCTCCATTTATTGTTGCCATTTTTAACACATCATAACTATTCATTATATTTGCATTTTTATATATACCTTTTTGTAGAAGATCAACAATAGACATATGATAAAACATATTCAGATTAAATGAAGAGCCAGCACCATCAGTACCTAAACAAACATTAATTTTTTTATCAATAATTTTTTTTATGTCACAAATTCCACTACCTAGCACTAAGTTACTTATTGGATTATGTACTATACTAATATCATAATTTTTTAATTTGTCAAGTTCTTTTTTATTTATATATATTCCATGTGCAAGTATTAATTTATTATTTATTAAATCGGTTGAAATTAATGCATCAATAATGTTTTTATAATTTTTATTAATTATATCAACTTCACTTGCTGTTTCACAATAATGCATATGTACTGGTAAATTATATTTACTAGCAAAATAGCTTATTTTTTTTAAATAGTTTTTAGAACAAGTATATAATGAATGTGGAGCTAAAGCAAAACTTATTAAGTCACTATCATTTTTATGTTCTTTATATAAAGATTTAAAATCATTTAATCTTTTATTACCTAAATTATCATTATCTCTTAAAAAGTTTGTAAATAAACATCTAATTCCACTTTCTTTAATAGCGTTAATTGTTGTGTTATTACCAACGTAATGATCAGCAACCGTTGTTGTACCAGTTAATATTGCTTCACAACATGATAATAGTGAAGCCAAATAATAATCATCATCAGTCATTTTACTTTCAATAACCCACGTTTTATTTTCTAACCAGTCAAGTAAACTCATATTGTCACTAGTATTTCTAAATATACTCATACCTAAATGTGTATGTGCATTAACAAGTCCCGGTATTATTATTTTATTAGTACAATCTATAACTTTATCATATTTACCATTATAGTTTTTTCCTACATAATAAATTATATCATCTTTAGTTACAATATCTAATTTTTCATATTGTTCTTTTCTTTTTTCATCCATTGTTACAACAGTAGCATCTTTAAATAAAATCATACTTTCACCTCTACATTATAATATAATTATACGCTATAATTTAAATATAGTAAATAAAAAAAGACTTAAAGTCTTTTATTGTAGTGGTGTAGTTAATGAATCCATATAACTATTATATTTTTCTTTTATTCCATCATCTTGTATTTCAAGTCCTGCATCTTTTCTTAATTGTACTAGTGCTTCATATTTAAGTGTTGAATTTTCATTTAATTTTTGATTAGCTAATTCTTCAATAAGTTCATCTTTTACATCTTCTAATTTTGGTTTTTCTTTTTCATCAACTTTTAATATAATATGATATCCATAAGTAGATTTTACTGGTTCTTTAGTATATTCACCAACTTCAAGTTCAACAACAGCATCTTCAAATTCATCAACCATTGTACCTTTACCAAAATATCCTAAATCTCCACCTTCACTCGCACTTCCATCATCAGAATATTTTTTAGCAAGTTCAGCAAAATCAGCACCTTCATCTAATTGTTTAATAATATCTTTAGCTTGATTTAAAGCTTCTTCATCTGCCTTTTCACTATCTTCTGCATTTTCATCAGGCGTGATTAATATATGACTAGCTTTAATATCTCCTCTATAATCATTTTCATAATAATCATTTAATTCATCATCACTTACTTGTTTTTTTGCATAATCAAGAGCAGCTTGATTTCTTCTATAATCTAGGGCAATAGTTTGTCTTAGATCATCTTCTGTCATATTTGATTGTTCTAGTGCTTGAGCAAATCCTTCTTCACCATAACTTGAAATATATTGTTCAATTTGTGCATCAACATATTCTTTTAAATCATCATTTTCTTCATATTTTTCTTCAAGAATTATTTTGTCTACTAATTCTATTAAAACATCTACACCATACTTTTCTTTTAATTCATTATACATATCATTAGCAGATAAGTTTTTACCATTTACTGATACAAAAACATCGTCTCCATTAGATAACTTTGGTACTTTACCACACCCAGTACATAAAAATAAACATATACATACTAGTAAAATTACTTTTTTCTTCATGTATTAATTCTCCTTTCAAAGTAACCATATATATAATAACAAAAATCACAAAAAAAAACAATAAAATGGGCAAAAGTATATCACATATAATTACAATTTGTATAAAATAAAAGTGAAAAGAATAAAAAGGAGGTAATATTATGGGTATGGGTCAATCAACTACATCTGGATGTGCGATAGTATTAGTATTATTTATCTTATTAGTAATCATATTAGGAGCTTGGATATAATCAATATATGAAGGGGGTGTATTTATGAGCTGTTGTTCACAAAGTGGATGTCAAGGTGGTAATACAAATAATGGGTTTTTAATAATAATTGTATTATATGTGTTACTTGCTATAATCCTTGGTTCTGCTCTTTGTTGTTAATAAAACTGTCAAGATTTTATTTCTTGACAGTTTTAATTTTATTAATAATTATACTAATAAACCATAATATTATATTTAATATAGATAAATAAATTAAATTTATACATATATTATCTGATATTACTTCTATTAATGTTTTATAAGATCTTATTATAGTTAAATTTAACAATAATTTTATTAATAATACTATAAATAAAGTAGTTATTGCACATATTATATTTATTCTACTAAAATATTTAAAGAATATTTTTTTATTTTTAATTAATAAATATAATAATATAATAAAAATAAATAAATAACATATTAATATATAACTATAATTTGTATTAAATATTGATCTAAAATTATACATTGTTATAATCTCCTATATTAGATGAATATATTTTATCTATTATATAATCTGTATTATTTATAGTATAATCTATTATTTTTTGTTTATCTTCACTACTTAAATTAAAGTTAGATTCATCAGTTACAATATCTATATTATTAGTTACTATATCTATTATTTCTTGTTTAGTAATTTTATAGCTTTCATCCAATGTTATATTATAATTATATATTTTATTAGCATAAGTTATTAATATATCTTTTACTTTTTTATTTTCCATTAATGTTATTAGATCTTCTTTATTTAAATTAGTTATATTTAATATATAATTAAATAGTTCTGTTTCATTACCATTTTCATCATATATAAAATTATTATAAAATTTTTCTTTTATAGAAGAATATATTTTATCTTCTTTTATTGAATTAGTAATAGATATATATATATTTAATAGTATAAAAGATATTGTTATTATAATACATAATATATATATAATTAGTTTTTTCATATGCTTCACCAATTATATTATGTATATTTTTCTCTCATAATATAATATAAGTTTTCTATTTTTTCATAATTTTCTTTAGTTATTTCATCTTTTAATTTATTAAATATTTTAGTAGGATTACCATACATTAATTCTTTCCAATAGTTTTTTATATATTCAATAATTATATTGGCTTCATTAATATTTAAATATATATTATTTTTATTACCATAATCTATTATTTGATCTATAGTTAATTTAGATATATATTTTTCGATAATATAGTTATACATTTTTATCACCTAAATAATTTTATGATTGTATTAAAAATTTATTCTATTTTTAATAATGTGTGATATAATTATATGGAGGAGGAAATTATGGATATAATAAAGTATATTATATTAGGTATTATACAGGGGATTACAGAACCATTACCTATATCTAGTAGTGGTCATTTATATATTTTTAAGTCATTATTTAATGCGGATATATTTAGTGATTTGAATTTTGAAATATTTGTTAATTTTGCTTCTTTTATAGCTATATTTATAATATTTTTTGAAGATATAAAGAAGTTATTAGCTGGATTTTTTTCATATATAAAAAGTAGGGGTAAAAAGTGTAAAGACGAATTTAAATATTGTATGATGATAATAATAGGCACTATACCTGTTGGTATTGCGGGTATATTGTTTAAAGATAGTCTTGAAGAATTACTTGCTAGTAAAACATCTATAATAGGATTATCATTTGTAATTACTGGTATATTATTATTGTTAGTTATAAATAGTAATGGGAAAAAGAAGGATAATGATATAACAGTTAGAGATGCACTTATTATAGGGGTTATACAAGCTATTGCGTTAATACCTGGTATATCTAGGAGTGGTGCGACGTTAGTAGGGTGTTTACTTTGTAAATTGAGTAAGGATACATCTTTAAAATATTCGTTTATGCTTTATTTTCCAGTAAGTATAGCCAGTATGATATTAGGAGTTAATGATGTATTAGATACTGGAATACCTACAAATTTATTAATGTGTTATATATTGGGAATGATATTTTCTGGTATATTTACATTTATATCATATAAATGGTTAACTAATATTGTTAGAAATGGAAAACTTTGGACTTTTTCAATATATTTATTTATAATAGGTATATTTACATTTATATATTTTTTATAAGTTGATGGGGAGGTATAACTATGAATAATATTTCAAACGATAAATTAGAAGAAATAAAAAATAAATCAGATATAGTTGAAGTAATATCTAGTTATATTCCTCTAACGAAGAAAGGACGTAATTATTTTGGATTGTGTCCTTTTCATGACGATCATTCTCCATCTATGAGTGTTTCAAGAGAGAAAAAAATATACAATTGTTTTGTATGTGGGGCAAAGGGTAATGTTGTTAATTTTGTAATGAATTTTGAGAATGTGAATTATATTGAAGCACTTAAAATATTGGGAGATAAATGTGGTATTCCACTAAATATTAATACTTATGAGAAAAGGGAAGACTACAGTAATTTTTATAAGATATATGAATTGAGTAATAAGTTTTATCAAAATAATTTAAAGACAGAATTAGGAGAAGAAGCAGTTAAATATTTAGAAAAAAGAAGTATTAATGAGGATATAATTAAAGAATTTAAAATTGGACTTGCATTAGGATATGATAAGAGTCTTACTAAGTTATTGATCAAAAAAGGGTATAAAGAACAAGATTTAGTTGATATTGGTTTATCTAATAAAACAGATTATGGATATCAAGATTTATTTTTAAATAGAATAATGTTTCCACTATGGAATATTGATGGTAAAATTGTTGGATATAGTGGTAGAATATATAATACTGATAAAAAAGTACAAGCAAAATATATTAATACTAAGGAAACAAAAATATTTACTAAAGGATTAAATTTATATAATTATCATAGGGCTAAGAATGAAGTTAGAATGAGTGGACAAGTTATAATTATGGAAGGCTTTATGGATTGTATTAGAGCTTATTCAGTAGGTATTAAAAATGTAGTAGCAACAATGGGTACTGCACTGACAGTAGAGCAAGCAACACTTATTAAAAAACTTAGTCATAATGTAATATTATGTTTTGATGGAGATAGTGCAGGAGGGAAAGCTAGTTATGCATGTGGTAATGAACTATATAAACTAGGTATTAATCCTAAAGTTGTAAGATTAGAATCTAATTTAGATCCAGATGAATATATATTAAAATATGGAGAAAAGAAATTTAAAGAAAAATTGGATAATGCAATCAATTTTATAGATTTTAAAATATCTTACTTAAAGGAAGGAAAAAATATTAATGATAGTGTTGAACTTAGTGAATATATAAATAGTGTAGTTAATGAAGTAAAGTTAATAGATGATGATGTATTAAGAGAACTTACTCTTAAAAAAGTGGCCAATGAAATAAATATAAGTTTTGAAACATTAATGAATAAATTATGGAAAAGTATTAATGATGATGAAAAAAAAGCTATAGAAGAGTTACAAGAGGATAATTTTAATGTAGATACTAATAAAAAAGTTTATACACCAAAAAAAAGAAAAGTTATTAATAATGAAGTTGATAATAAAGTTATTTCAAAATATACAAAAGCAGAGAACATGATTTTGTATTATATGTTACATAATAAAGATATAACTTATAAGTATGAAAAAGTTTTTCCATATTTACCAACGAAAAAAAATAGATTTTTAGCTCAAGAAGTGATGTATTTTGTAAAAAAATATGATACAATAAATATTAGTGATTTTTGCAAATATTTGTCTGATAAACCTGAGTTAATGGACTTAGTTGGTCAAATTTTAAATCATGATTATAAAAAAGAATATACAGATGAAGAAATAAAAGACTACTTTAAAGTCATTAAAGAATATAATTTAAATCAAGAAATAAATAGATTGCAAAAAGAGATGAAGAGTGTTAGTGATAAAGAAACAAAATTAGCGTTAGCAAATAAAATAATGAATTTAAAAATGGGAGTGTGTGAAGATGCAAGAAATTAAAACTTTTGAAGAAAGAGAAAAAGAGCTTCTTAAGTTGGGTAAAAAAGAAGGTCGTCTTACTTATGAACAGCTTGCAAATAGTTTAAAAGGGTTGGATATGGATAGTGATTCACTTGATCACTTATACAATTTATTAACAGAAAATAAAATTGAAATAGTTTCAGAAACAGAAAGTGAAGATAATAGTGGTAATAGTGATGATGTTATAATTTTATCTGATTCTGAAATTACAAAGGATATTAATATTAATGATCCAGTTAGAATGTATTTAAAAGAGATTGGTAAAATATCTTTGTTATCATTAAACGAAGAATTAGAATTATCTAAAAGAATTGATGAAGGGGATGAAGATGCTAAAAGGATACTTGCAGAAGCAAATTTAAGACTTGTTGTATCTATCGCAAAAAGATATGTAGGACGTGGTATGCTTTTCCTCGATTTAATTCAAGAAGGTAATATAGGACTTATGAAAGCTGTAGAAAAATTTGATTCATCTAAGGGATATAAATTTTCTACTTATGCAACTTGGTGGATAAGACAAGCTATTACTCGTGCGATAGCAGATCAAGCACGTACGATAAGAGTTCCAGTACATATGGTTGAAACAATAAATAGAATGACTAGACATCAAAGACAATTAACACTTGAACTTAATAGAGAACCTACAGAAGAAGAAATTGCAGAACGTATGAAAATACCTGTTGAAAGAGTTCGTGAAATATTAAAAATTAGTCAAGATCCAGTTTCACTTGATACGCCAATTGGAGAAGAAGATGATTCTCATCTAGGTGATTTTATCCCAGATAGAGAATCTATGAGTCCTGAAGAATTTACAGTTAATGAGATGCTTAAAGAACAAATAAATGGAGTTTTAATGACTCTTACAGAAAGAGAAGCACAAGTTTTAAAGTTAAGATTTGGTCTTATAGATGGAACTTGTAGAACACTTGAAGAAGTTGGTCAAATATTTGGTGTAACTAGAGAAAGAATAAGACAAATTGAAGCAAAAGCATTAAGGAAATTAAGACATCCATCTAGATCTAAAAAATTAAAGGATTTCATGGTTGACTAAACATTTGAAAATCTCTGATAGACTTAAAACTATTGGAGATTTAGTTTTAAATAATCAAAAAGTGATAGATGTTGGATGTGATCATGCTTTATTATCAATTTATCTTACTTTAAATAAGAATTGTTCTGTTATCGCAACAGATATAAATGCTAAACCTTTGGCTATTGCTAAAAAAAATATAAATAATTTTAATTTAAATGATAAAATAAAAATAATACAGTCTGATGGATTAAAGAATATAGATGACGATTTTGATGTATTAATAATTAGTGGAATGGGTGCAAATACTATAATAAATATTATAAATAACGATATTGGAAAGGTACGAATGGCAAAACAAATTATTATTGAATCAAATAATAATTTATATGATATTAGATCATATTTTACTAAAAATAAATTTAAAATAATTAATGAAAAAATTGTTTATGATAATAATAAATATTATACAATAATAGTATTTGAAAACTCTAATACTATTATAAATCTTGATGAAAACGAACTACATTTTGGTGAATATAAATATAGAAATACTATTCAATTTAACAATTACAAAAATTATTTATTAAATAAATATAATAATATATTAAAAATTAAATATGTAAAACACATACAAACACTAATAAATTATTTAAATAGAGAGGATTAAAACTAATGGAATTAAATATTGGTCAAAATATAATTTCTTCAATCAATTATATAATGTCATCTATACCAGAAAATTTAACAGACTTAGAAAAAGTGCGTTACATATATATAAATTTAGGTAAAATATTTAGTTATGACTATCGCGTTATCGTTGATGAAAGTGTTATAAATGAAAAAATAGATTATCTTAATAATGAAATAAGTAGATATAAGACATGTTATCAAATAAGTGAGGTTTTAACTATTTTAATAAATGGATTAATACCTACTTGTCATGCAGAAATTTTAGAAAGAAAACTTCCTGGGCGTAGATTTATTAAAGAGCATGTTGCTACCTCAGTTTCATTTAGTGATGGACTTAAGATAATACTTGATTTAACCTTAGATCTTGCTAATATACAAGGTGGTCTTAGAACAAAAGAATTTGGGTATACTACTAATAGTAAGGGAGAATATGATATTATATCGCAAAAAGAATGTGAACAAATGGATAAGAAATTAGGATTTATTACAGATAAATATGTTGATGATTATATTTATGAATTTGTACAAAATTTAAATAAAAAAGATTTTTCTTCAAAAACTAAAGAAGAAATACTTGATTATAAAATTAGAAAAACAAAAGAAGTGTTTTCTAAAGATTTTAAAGGAGCGCATGAAGCAACACGATACATATCTACTCTTTTAACTAAAGTGTTATCATCAGAGGAATTAGACAAATTGCGTCAATACAATCTATCCTACAGCAATTCCAATGATTTTAATTTAATAACAGTATATGCTTTTCAAGATTATAATCTTTACTATAGTTATTCTAATGAATTAGGTTTTAACAAAATAACACTGGATGTAATATCAGATCTACTTAAAAATGGTTGGAAGACAAACAGTAATTCTATTCAAAGTATTTTTGATAATGAACATATTTTAAAAAAGTAAATAAATAAAGACAATACAATTTATTATAATGTGAGTTTTTTTATAGGTATATCTTGTAAAAAAGCCCTTTTTTTATTACATATATCTACAAAACTTTTGAATATGTTATTCATATTTTTATCCGTTTTATAAAGGCTTTCTGGATGAAATCTTACTCCAATATAAAATGTTTTGTCTTTAGATTCTACGATATCAGCATACCCATCTTCACAAAAACCAACTTTATCTAATAAAGGACATTCTCCGATAGTTCTCTTATGTCTTGAATTAACCATAATTTCTCTTGCATTAACCATATTATAAAACTTTGATGATGTATCAATATAAACACTATAAACATAATCTTTACTAGGTTGATTATGCTTTTCTGGATTAGAAATTCTATACGTTGTTCCACCTAATCCTCTAACAATGTTATTTTGTCCTGCGCATATTCCTAAACAAGGTATGTCATTATCATAACAATACTTTGCAATAAAAGCTTCATAAGCTTCATTCGCACTACCTCCTTGTAATATGATTCCATCACATAGCTTTATTTGAGCAATTATATTTTCTTTATCTATATGATTATTATATTTCATCCAATCATCACCAGATATTTGTATTTCATCATTTGGAGATATTATACCTATCGCGATTCCACCATTATTCTCATATCGTATTAGTTTAAAATTATGATTTTCATATATATCATTTAATTTTTTATTATATTTTAAACAATTTAGTCTTAAATATATTTTTTCATCGATTTTCGCTATTTCTTTACATTTATCAAAAATAATTTGTCCTATATTTTTGTTTCCTACTTTTGTAACTAATTTATAAATATAATAAGCTGGTGTAATATTATCATTCCAATATTTACTATTGGTAGATATTTCAAAACCTGCAACTAACTCGTTATCTTTCTTTACAATGTAATAATTACTATTTTCAATTGCTTCTATAAATTCTGATTTAGGATGATTCTTAAGATATTTATTCTACTGTTTAATATTATTTTTTTAAACCATATCATTCTTTCAGAATATAGTTCTAAAATAGAATCTATATCATCT
>CALVSV010000023.1 GCA_944359595.1 uncultured Bacilli bacterium | reverse complement strand
TTTATTATTTGTGGAATTCTTTTAAAATCAGTATTTAATATAATCGCATCACTTACAGATTTTGCAGGATTACTAGCATTATCAAACGTAATACTAAAATCCGATTCTTTTAATGCCATTACATCATTAACTCCATCACCAATCATAGCTATATTATTATTACCATCTTTTAATATTTTGATTATATCTTTTTTTTGAAATGGTGAAGTTCTAGATAATATTGTATTATTTTTTACTGCATCATAAAAATCTTTATCGGTTTTAATTTTACTTAAATCGACTACTTTGTTATAGTTTTTAATACCACACTTTTTAGCTATTCTACTAGTAGTTATTGGACTATCTCCAGTAATTATTTTTATATTTATATCTTCATTATATAAATATTTTATTACATTATTAATATCTTCTCTTAATTCATCATCTAAAAGAATTATAGCTTTAATATCTAAATCTTTACTATTGCCATCCCAATTTTTTTTGTATGCAAGTAGTAATGTACGATAATCTTCACTATATTTATTTACTTTATCTAATATATTTTTATCATCTGTTAAAACCTCAGGTGCACCAAGTAAAATGGTACCAACTCTATCAACATCTAACCCACTAAATTTTCTATCTGATGAAAAATTATATTTTTTTAATATATCTTTTTTTATATTTTTATTATATATTTCTTTAATAGCTAAAGTAGTTGAATTTAAATTAATAGAATTAGATATTAAAATATTCAATAATTCATCTACATAATTTTTATTATCATCTAAATATATAATATCTTTAAACTTTATTTTTCCTTTAGTAAGTGTTCCAGTTTTATCAAAACATATAGTATTTACTCTAGCAAGATTTTCAATACAATACAAGTTTTTAATGATTGCATTATTTTTTGCTAGTTTTACTATACCTAATGCAAACACAGTACTAGTTAATAATACTAATCCTTCAGGAATCATACCTATAATTGCAGCTACAGTATTAGTTAATGATGTAACTAAATTATTATTTAAACTATATTGTTTAAAGAAAAATATAATTCCAAGAGGAATAATAACATATGACATAAATTTAATTATTTTATTTAAACTTTTCATAATTTGTGATTTATTCTTTTTAATATATTTACTATCGATAATAATTTTATTAGCATAATTATCAATACCTACATTTATAACTTTTGCACAAGCAATCCCACTAATTACCATACTACCAGATAATAGTTTATCTTTTTTATTTTTTGTTACAAGATCATCTTCCCCAGTTATTAAAGATTCATTTACTTCAACAGTTCCATCTAAAACAATACAATCAGTTGGTATATAATCATTATTTTTAAGTATTATAATATCATCAAGAACAATATTATTACTATCTATTTCTTCTTTTTTACTATTTCTAATACATGTTATTGATTGCTTTTTTAAAATTTCTAGTTTATCTGTTGCCCTTTTAGCAGAAATCTCATGAAAAGTACTTATTACAGTATTTATTATTACAACTCCCATAAACAATAAATTTTTATATTCACCAACTAAAAAAAGTAATAGCGCTAAAAACAAATTTATCATATTAAACATAGTAAAAAAATTATTAAATAATATAATACTAATATTATTAGTTTTAATATCTATTTCTTTATTTATTTTTCCATCCAATATTCTTTTTTGTACTTCATCATCAGATAATCCACAAAACTTTTCCATTATATCCCTCTTAAAATAATCTTTCTTGATATTCTATTTTCAAATGATCATACGCTTTTTTTGTTGCCATTCTACCCCTAGCAGTTCTTTTTAGTAGTCCTGTTTGAAGCAAGTAAGGTTCATAAACATCTTCTATTGTAGTTACTTCTTCTCCAATTGACGATGCGATAGATTCAATCCCAACAGGTCCTCCATTAAATCTTTCTATTATTGCTTTTAATAGTTGATGGTCTGTTTCATCAAGACCTAATTCATCTACCTTTAATCTATCTAGTGCCATATCCACTATTTCTTTATCGATTATTCCATCACCTTTTACTATGGCAAAATCCCTAACTCTTTTAAATAATCTATTAGCGATTCTAGGAGTCCCTCTACTTCTTTTAGCAAGATTAATGGCGGCATCTTCGTCAATAGGTACTTCCAAAACTCTAGAAGTTCTTTCTATAATTTGTTTTAATTCATCTACTGTATAATATTTTAATTTTGCAATAATACCAAATCTATCTCTTAAAGGACTTGTTAAGTCACCAGCTCTAGTTGTAGCTCCAACTAAAGTAAATGGTGGCAAATCGATTTTAATATTTCTAGTTGAAGAGTCACTTCCTACAATAATATCTAAAGTAAAATCTTCCATAGCAGGATAAAGTATTTCTTCTATGAATCTAGGCATTCTATGTATTTCATCTATAAATAAAACATCCCCAGGTTCAAGAGTTGATAAGATAGCTGCCAAATCTCCACTCTTTTCAATGGATGGACCACTGGCTGTTTTTAAATTGCTTCCAAGTTCATTAGCTATAATATTTGCAAGCGTTGTTTTACCAAGTCCAGGAGGACCATATAATAATACGTGATCTAATGGTTCTTTTCTTCTTTTTGCAGCTTCTATAAACACACTAATATTTTCTTTAACATCAGCTTGTCCTATATATTCATCTATACTATCGGGTCTTATACTAGTCTCAAATGTATCTTCTTTTAGTTCTTTATTAGTAATTACTCTTTCTTCTTCCATACAATCACATCCATTCTATATAAGATTATATCACAATTATTACTCTCTTATAAACTTTTTAATTAATTCAATATTTTTCTTTCCTCCAATAACGCTATTAATATCTTTAATAGATGTAATAAAATCAATATTTTTATTTAGTATATCTATACTTTCAAAATATAAACTTTTATCTTCTAAATATTTAAAATATAAGTTAAGTCCTCCTATTACACCTACAAGGTTAATAGCGCATTCATAAATAGACGCTACGTCTTCTGTTTTTTCATCAAATAAATATTGAAACAAAAATAAAAATTCTCTTAGCGATTCTAATATTCTTATTTTACACGTTCTATTTTTATTTTTTATATATCCAACAATAAGCTCTACAGATAATGGATATATTTCTATTGACAAATTAGTCGTATCAAAATCACGATTATTTTTCTTAATACAATCACTTTGATACATATGTGCAAGTTCATGTGCATATGTATATATGTTATTTATCGAAATAGCGTATGATTTATCTAAGTCATCTGAATAAAACGAATATCCCTCAAACATGTATTGTACTAAATCTACATCATCATCAGCTATTGTAATATGATCTTTAACACCCAAATAAAATTTATAAAAATCTTTATCAAATTTTAAAAACAATTTTTCTGTCGCATCAAAATTAACTTTATCTTTATTATTTTTAATATATTTATTATTACCAAAATAAATATTTAAATCATCTATCAATTCATTAAAATAATTATAATATATATTTTTATCTTTTTTAAATTGTTCACTTATAGCGGTTAATTTCGTATCACTTATTTTACCTACTACATCTTTATAATGACTTAATATCTTATTATGCTCCTTAAAATTAATTCTATTTTTATTATTTTTAATACACCCATCTTTATAAACATCAATTAAATTATATAATTGATTATATAATTTATACATTTCATTAGTATTTTTAACTTTATATAGTCGTTTCTTTATTTCAGTAATATCTCTTATAATATCTTCTCGCATAACTACTCCCCCTACTAAAAACTATCACTTCATTTTATCATATTGTTTATACATATATTGTACTGCATTTTCCAACCTAAAATAATGTATAATATAAAATAGTACGAATATCATTAATATAATACCTATTATAAAAAATCCAATAAATAATACACCTAATCCCATAAATATCAACATACAAATACAATAAAATAATGTAACTAACAAATGAATCAATCTTTCATGTTGAAAAAAACTTATTTTAATTAAATGTTCTTCCCTAATCTTTTCTATATTTTTTGGATTATCCTCTAACAACTTATCTATTTTTTCTATATAATCATATATATACTTCTTCATATAATACTCCCATCTATTTCATCATAAGTCTTAATGCTTCTTTAACTTGAGAACCAATATCTTGATCTTTATTTACATTAGGAATAATCTTTTTAATATCAACCAATTTATATCCTAATCCTTCTAACACTTCTATTAATTCTTCTGTAGTATCTGGTTCTACTTCACTCACACCATCAACACTAATATTAATTTTACCTTTCAAATCCAAAATAATTTGTTTAGCTACCTTATCACCAATCTTAGGGAATTTTTTTAAATACAATATATTTTCTCTTTCTATCGCATCTATTATACCAGCAACAGATCCACCAGCAAGCATAGGAAGTGTCATCTTTGGACCAACTCCCTTAACATTAATTAATTTTAAAAACATTTCTTTTTCCTCAATAGTTTTAAATCCATATAATGAATTTTCTTCTTCTTTTATATGTTGATATATATAACATTTAGCTTCTTCGCCTTCTTTAAACGAAAAAGGATTAGGCGTATATATTTGATACCCTATACCATTATTATCTATTACTATATAATTTGTTGAAACCTCACTTATAATACCTTTTATATATGAATACATGTTATTTCCTCCTATTTTCACTAATAAGTTCCATATCTTCTGTTAAATATTTAATTCTTTCTATTATTCTCCTTGCTTTAACTTTATCAACATTTTCTTTTGTAATACTAAGATGATTTTCTAATTCATCAATAGTTAAATTAGAAGTAAAAAATGTAGTCAAATTATTTTGCATTCTATATTGTAAAACAGTTGAC
>CALVSV010000022.1 GCA_944359595.1 uncultured Bacilli bacterium | reverse complement strand
GTGTCCTTAATTCTTTATAAAGTTCTTCATTTATGTTATTTTCTTCGAACATTCTTTTATATTCGTAATTATACTTTAAGAAATCTTTTAAAAGCTGATTTAAATTAAATGTTGATAAATTAATATTTTCATTTTTATGTTTTTTTATTTTAGATATTACTACAATATTTTTTTGATTAAAAAAATTCTGAAAATCACTAATATAATCAAAAAATAACTTTTCTATTCTTGTTTCTCTTTTTCTATAAAATTCTTTATTTCTTTCGTATATATTTTCATTATTTTTTTCTCTGATACTAAAAGATTTTAATTCGTTACTCATACCATATTTATTAACAGTACATTTAGGTGCTTTATACATATTTTTACTCTTTATAAGTATATTCTTAAATAAATTATTCAATTCTTCATCTGCTAATTTTGAAATGTTAGTTTTTCTATAAAAGTAGTCTAAAGCTGTATTATATTTTTTTACAAATTCCAATAATAAATTATTAGTTTCATTCATTGCCATCTTATATGCTTTCCAATCATCCTTACGCTTTTTATATTCATCTAGATCCAATAGTTGTCGATTAATATTTGTTATCCAAGAAATAATTAATTTATCTGCTTGTATTGTTTTATTGGTATCTGGAATCACTAACCCGTCTATTATTCTTGTACCTATCATTTTTACATTATACATTTGTTTTTTAAAATATAACCTTCTAATACAATATACAACATCCATAGTTCTATCATAAAAGTTGCTATCATGCTTATCATCTAATTTATTTATAAATTTAACTGATACTTCTTTCTGATCATTTTCCATCCAAACAATATTATATCTTTTAATAATTATTTTTTTTATATTCTCTAAAATTCTATTATATTCATCTTCTAAATCCTGTAGTTGCAGTCCAACCATAAAATCTAGTAATTCATCTATTTTTGAATAATCTAATTGGATTATTTTTAAATTACTTATAAAAACATTTCTATTTGCCATCCAGAATAATACATAACCAACATTTGATAAATCATCTTCTCTATATACATTCTTATTTTCAATATTATCTCCAATATCTTTAATAAACAAGTCAGTGTAATAATAATCTATTTTAAATTCTTCTAATTTAATTTCTTTTTTAATTGATTGTACCGCCTCAAAGTTAAGTTTTTCATATAGTTCGAAAATTTCTTTTCTATTAACATTTAAATATCCTGTACAATCTTGTACAAAAAGTGCTATAAAATTGTCATTTGAATATTTATTTCCTAATTCAATGTCTTGTAATTTTTTATTATATAGTACAAATGTATCTAACCAAAGTAAGCTATTAATTATAGTTGCATAAGTAGACCAATCATAATCTTTTTCTTTTTTTATAGTACTGATTAATAACTCTGCCTTCTCAACATTTTTATATAAATACTCTATTAATAATATAGGACAGTAATCTTTAGTACATTTTAAGACATCAATTATTAAATTATTTTCATCATAATATAGCTTAGTCTTTATTATATTTACTAATATCGTTGCTCTTACTGCATGTGTTGATATAATATAATTCGAATTATTTTTAATTCTAATTAAATATTCATCTTCTAAATTTTTTAACATTTTGCCCATACTTTTTGATTTAATTATATCGCTTATCTTTTTTAAATCTATACGAAAATTTTCTTTTCCTGCATAAGAAACTATTAATAAGAATTTCAACCATTCATCTGAATCATTTTCTTTCTCAATAATATTATCTACTTGCGTATTTAATCTTTCAGTTAATGTTTGCTTTTCTTTTAATAAATACATAAATTCCATAAAAGGTCCTTCTTTTCTAAAGCTATTCCAAGCATCTTCAAAATTCAAATATTTTTCTGAACCTTCATATAAATTATATATTTCTTTTGCTTCATCTTCTTCTAATTTAAGTTCTATCTCTTGTAGTTTGAGACCTCCATAACTAAAATCAGTTCTCCTATAATCTTCTTCTCGAATAGTTATCAATATTTTTAAATTTATCCCTCTTTTATCTATCTGTTCTAATATCCATTTCCAATTAGTATCATATGGTGAAACATCAATATAAATTATTGTATCTCCACTTTCAGAATTGAATAGCCCATTAAGTGCTAATACAATATCCTCTGCTTGTTTTGAATCAGTAATATGTTCTACAACGAATATAAAGTCTTCACTATAATTATCTAACAAATATCTATAGGCTAATGTTGACTTTCCTTGTCCAGAGGCTCCTCTTATTATAACTACATTTTTTTCTTTAAATGTATATTTTATTTTGTTCATCCATTTTTTTCTATAAATATCCAGATTATTTCTAATATGATCAGGTCTAGCATCAATTCCCATTCTATATTCTTTCTCTAATTGCTCATATTTTTTTTGACTTTTATACTCCCTTAGATTAACTATTGTTCTGCCATATTGATTATACATACCTTTTATACTCATTATGTCATTAATTACTCTATCTACTTCAATATTCCAAATTTTTCTATTAGTCATTTATGTATATCTAGACAGTTTACTAATATAATTAATTAAATTATTAAAAATAATATTGGATTCAATAGATGTTTTAAAATTCTCTCTTAATTTACTATAAATTTCTTTTTCTAGATATTTTTCATTTTCTTTTTCTAT
>CALVSV010000021.1 GCA_944359595.1 uncultured Bacilli bacterium | reverse complement strand
CATTACTATATCTGTTAGTTTTATATCTACATATGCTAGTGATGTTCCAGTATTATCAATATTAAATGCAAATTTATTTGCTTTTGTTTTTATTTCACTATCATATATTGGTATTATGTTATCTATTGTTACTGACCCTTCTGTATTATCAGAATATACTATTCTAAGTGTTCCTGCTTGTACTTCCTTTTCACCACTAACACTTTTACTAGAAAAATATGCGTAGCTAATACTTATTATAAGTAACATTACTAGTAGGACCGATGTTATTATTATACTTATTTTCTTCTTTTTGTTCTCTTCCATCTATCCTTAACTTCCTTTCATTTTACATTTTTAGTATATCACACTTTATTGTAGTTTTTTGTTGGTAATTTTTACCAGTAACATAAAACAAGTTAAGGTTTTATATAGTTTAACCCCCCCCGAACATATGTTTGTGTCCGGGAGGGCTTGTTTTATATTTTTTTATAATATTATAAATCAATTTTTACGTCTTGTGTTTTTACTTCTTCTGCTTCAAAGAATTCTTTTTTAGTCATACCCTTTGAATTAGCTATTATACTAGTTGGGAATGTAACAATCATTTGATTAAAAGTTGATACGTTTGAGTTATATATTCTTCTAGCAGCTTGTAAATGTTCTTCAACATCTATTATAGATTGTTGTAGTACTTTATAGTTTTCACTTGCTTTTAATTCAGGATAGTTTTCAACAAGTAAATTAATTTTTTCTAGGTTTTGACTCATTTTAGCATTTTCTTTTATTTTTTCATCTAAAGTCATACCCTTTCTTAAATTAATAACTTCAAATAAAGTTTCCTTTTCGTGTTTAGCATACCCTTTAACAGTATCAATCATCTTAGTTAAGACATCATACCTTTTAGTTAATGCTACATCTATTCCTGAATCAGCTTCATCTATTTTAACAATAGTTCTATTTAATTTATTAATAGTCGCTATGTACCATATTACAATTATTAATACGATAACTGCAACACCAATCAAAATATATAATGGATTCATACTACACCTCCTTCCTGAACAAATCATTATCTAAATTTAATTCGTTCACAAAATCTGTAATTACTTTGATATCTTTTATAATATCTGCTTCAATTTCTTGTTCGTTGATTACTTTAAATACATTATACTCAAATGAATCTTGATTATTATCTATTGCGATATGTAATCTATTATCAACAAAACAAAACATTATTCCACAATTTATTTTGTTTGTAACTTCTTTCATTTTTTCCATAAAATGTGGTGTTAAAATATAAAATGCATCATGTTCACTTTGTGCATATACACGAAACATTTTGTTAAACTCTAAATCTTCCATTTTAACTTTAATATATTTTTTACCCCAAGGCAATATTTGCGAATCAAAGTCTTTGCTTGACACTTGAATATTTGCTTTAAATGTTTTATTAAAGTCAAACATCATCAATCTTCCTTTAAAAAGCGTTACCCATACCTTTCTTACATTTCCATTAGAATCTGTTCGTTCATGTTCTTCTTCTATATGTATATCTGATTGCTCAAATTTAATACCTTTATATTCACCTGAAATAAAATCATTTGAACTAAATCTATCTCCCGTATTAAGCATACCAACTTGTAAAACAGATTCTTCAGAAAATCCTCTTTCTGGTAAATAATTAATATTATCAAAATTATCTTTTAATGCTTTTAATACAAATATACTTTTATAATTTTCATTAAATAGTCTTATATCTTTTCCATTAACAATATGTTTGATAATAAATGTTATAGCTATTGAAATAACTAATTCAAAAAATATAGACATTAATATATTTTCAATATAAAACTTATTAGTAAAAAATATAATTAATGAAATTATTACAATAATTGATATAATAGTTCCTGCAATTAAATTACACTTCTTATTTTTCTTAATTATTTTTAATTGTAATTCTTTTAATTCTTCTACATTCATACTTACCACCTATATTTTAAACAAATCTATAAGTATTATATCAAATTATATAATAAATGTATATATTAAAATTTTTATAAATTAATATATGTGTAAAATTTATCAGTTTATAAAAAAATATAATCCTAAAACAATTAATATTATTCCACCTATTATAGATGCGCCTTTTCCATATTTATTAGATAATTTTTTTCCTAGTAAAATACCAAGTAATGTAAAAGAGGCACTAAAAAAAGTAAAACTTAATAAAGCTAATAGTGTATTTTGAGTTATTAGATTTAGCCCTATTCCCGTTGAAAAAGAATCTATGCTTACTGATAGAGCAAATAGTATAATTGCTCCAAAACTAGTTAATAGCTTTTTCTCTTCATCTTTAAATGCACTTACAATCATATCTATACCTATAACAGATAATATTAATAATAATATATATTTACCATCTACTAATATATTTTTTAATATTGTATTACCTATAGTCATACCTAATAGTGGCATAATAAAGTGAAATATTCCAACTGTTGAAGATAATAATATTGTTTTTATTTTAGATATATTCATAGTACCAAAACATAGTGATAGTGAAAATGTATCCATTGATAATGATATTGCCAATAAAAAAAGTGTTAGAATCTCTTGCATAAGAAGCCTCCTAACAAATTTTATTATTAAAAATTATATTTTATACTAAAAATATTTATCTATTAATTCTTTAACAAAGAATTTATATTCAACATTATCATTATCTGTTTCTTCTGCTTCTAGTAGACATAACGGAGGAAATAATACACACCAGAAATTATCTCCTTCCCCTTTACCAATAGTAATTTTAAGCGATTCATAATTGCCCTCATCATATTTTACACCATTATATTGTTTTTCTGGAAAATAATTATAACCAAAATTTATTTTATATGTTCCAACATATTCTTTTTCTGTAAATATACGTTCAACATCATTATTTAATACATCTATATTATCTTTAATTATTTTTCTTGATTCATCTATTGAATTACTATCTTTGAGTAAAGTATACAAACTTTTTTGTACTTCATTTGATACACTATATTTTACTTGTTGATCATATACTGAATTACTATTAGCTATTACTCTAAATCTTATTGCTTTATCTGGTATTTTTACTATCTCTTTTTCTATAGTATTATTTATTCCTATAACAATTGATACTAATATTAATAAAATAATAATTGTTTTTTTCATAATAAAACACTAACCTTTCTAATAAAGTATTGGTTAATGTTTAATTATTTTATTCACAATTATTTAAAATAAATACAAATCTATCATATCCAGTTAAATCTTTTTTTATATATATATTTGAATTAGGATAATATAATTTAGCTATACTCTTAATACTTTCTGCTTGATTGTTACCTACTTCAAATGCTATCATAAACTTATTATTTAAAATATTTTTAGAATTCTTTAATATTTCTTTATAATAATATAATCCATTATCTTTTGCATATAACGCTATATGAGGTTCATTAGATTTTACTATTTCCATTATATTTTCATCATATGAAATATATGGGGGATTACTAATTAAAACATCAATATTTTTATTTATTTTATCAAATAGATTACAATGAATAAAATTCACATTAGTATTATTTCTTTTATTGTTATTTTTAGCTACAATTAAAGCATCGCTGCTAATATCTGTTGCATATACACAAGTATTTAATTTTTTTTGTAAAGTTATCGCAATACATCCACTACCAGTACCCACATCTAAAATAACTGGTTTATTAAAATATTTATTAATATATTTTAATGTTATATCAACTAATTCTTCTGTTTCAAATCTAGGTATTAATACATTTTTATTTACAATAAAATTACAATCGTAAAAATCAACATTTCCTACAATATATTGTACGGCCTCACCATTTTTAAGACGTATATAAGCACTTTCCAATTCTTTCTTATCACTTATATATTTATTTAAGTATTCTATATCTGTCATATTATATGTTTTTATCAGCTAATTTTCTTTTTTGATCTTCTGTAATAAGCGCATTAATTACTTTATCTATATCACCTTGCATTACTCTATCAAGTGTATTTAAAGTAAAACCTATTCTATGATCTGTAACTCTATTTTGTGGATAGTTATAAGTTCTAATTTTTTCTGATCTATCTCCTGTACCAATCTTACTACGTCTTTCCTCTCCTAATTCTTTATCTCTTTCTTGTTGTTTTAAATCATATAATCTTGCTTGTAATATTTTAATTGCTTTTTCTTTATTTTTTATTTGACTTCTTTCAGTTTGAGAATAAACAACGATACCCGTTGGAATATGTGTAAGTCTTACTGCAGAATCAGTAGTGTTAACGCCTTGTCCGCCACATCCACTACTTCTTGTAATATCAATTCTTACATCGTTCATATCTAAATTAGCATCAACATCTTCAACTTCTGGCATTACAAGTACAGTTGCGGTAGATGTGTGTACTCTTCCTTGCGTTTCAGTAGCTGGTACTCTTTGTACTCTATGTGCCCCACTTTCATACTTTAGTTTAGAATATACTGCATCTCCTTTTACCATAAAACTAATTTTTGAATAACCACCAGCTTCTGACTTTTCCTCTTCTATTATATCTATTTTCCAACCTTCTTTTTCTGCTAATTTTTTATACATATCAAATAGATCACCAGCAAATATATTAGCTTCATCTCCACCTGCTGCACCACGAATCTCAACTATAACATTTTTATCGTCGTTAGGATCTTTTGGTATTAATAATATTTCTAGTTTTTCTTCTATCTCTTTTTTCTTTTCGTTATCAATTTCAATTTCTTCTTTTGCCATAGAAGCTAAATCTTTATCATGCAACATTGATTTGGCAGTATCAATATCTTCTAATAATTGTTTATATACTTTATATAATTCTACTACTTCATTTAAATTTGCTTGTTCCTTTGATAATTTAGTTGATAATTTAATATCACTTAATACTTCTGGTTTAGTCAATTCATTAGTTATTTCATTATACCTATTTAATATTGCTTCTAGTCTTTCTATCATAATGTCCTCCTTTTTTATCTGATGATATTATACCATCAATTATTAATTTTGTATATATTAAAAAGACGAGTATTAATTCTCATCTTCATCAGTATCATTTATTACAACTAAATCTTCTAAATCATTTTCTTCATAATCATCTGTTGCTTCATCAGAATAATCATCTTCATTTTCTTCATCACTTATTTCATCGTCATCATCATCTTCTAACTCAAACGAATCAATATCTTCGTCATCTTCAGTAATCTTAATTTTATTAGAATGTTTTTCTTTTAAATCCCACATACCTTGTGGTAATGAAAAAAATCTTTTATCTGTTGTAAGTGTTGTGAAGAAATCTGCAATCTTATCCATCATTTCTTCTTCTCCAATTTCAAGTAATTCACATACTTTTCTAAATAAGTCTAATGTAGACATTTCTTTTTTCTCTTTTTTTAGTACTTCAAACGCAATATCTGTAAATGATAATTGTTCTAAATCATCTTTGCTCATTTTAAAAATATTCATAAATTTCCTCCTACATTTTAGTTGGTGCACTAACACCAATAAGTTTAAGTGCATCACTTATTACTATTTTTATTGCTTTTAATAACATTATTCTATCACTAGTTGCTTCTATATCATCAGTTATAAATTTTTCTGATGCATAATACGCATGAAACATACTAGCAAGTTCATAGATGTAATTCGCAACTATGTGCGGCATTCTTTTTTTAGCACTTAATTCTATTATGTTTTTATAACAATAAATTTTTTTCATGATATCATATGCTATATCAGAATTTATTGTTCTAAACTTTGTATTATTTTTTATTTCAATATCTTTTGCATTATCAAGTATTGAACAAATTCTTGCATGTGCATATTGTATATAATAAACTGGATTTTCATTACTTTTTTTAGTAGCTATATCTATATCTATATCCATTTGTGAATCTAAACTTTTAGCTACATAAAAATATCTTAATGCATCTTTACCGATCATATCATTTAATTCACTAATAGTTATAGATTTACCAGTTCTTTTACTCATTTTAAATTCTTTACCATCTTTAATTAATCTAACTAGTTGTAATATTTTAATTTCTAATTTATTACTATCATTATTAAGTATTTCCATACTAGATTTTAATCTATTAATATAACCATGATGATCAGAACCCAAAACATCTATAATAACATCATAACCTCTTTTATATTTATCATTATGATACGCTATATCAGGTAAAAAGTAAGTATAAGCACCATCATTTTTAATCAACACTCTATCCTTATCATCATAATACTTTGTAGTTTTTAAATATAATGCACCATCCTTAGTATATGTTAGATCATTATCATTTAAATATTTTAACACATTATCTATTTCGCCATTATCATATATAGATTGTTCGCTAGTCCATACATCATACTCTACTCCAATATCTTTTAAATCATCTTTTATACCATCTAATAATATATCTAAGCCTATTTTCTTATAATAATCTATATCTTTATCTAATAGTGTATCATTATATTTATCTATTAATTGCTTTGCTATAGCAATTATTTCTTTTCCATGATATCCATTTTCAGGTAAATTACATTCTAAACCTAATAATTCTTTATATCTTTCTTTTATTGATATTCCCAAATTATTCATTTGATTACCTGCATCATTTATATAATATTCTTTAGTAACATCATATCCTGCTCTTTTTAAAATATTAGATAATGAATCTCCATAACAAGCACCTCTTGCATGACCTAAATGAAGTGTTCCTGTTGGATTAGCACTTACATACTCCAAATTAACTTTAATATTATTATTAGGTAATTTAAAATAATCTATACCATATTTTAATATATTATTTATAGTATCAAATAAATAATCTTTCTTTAAATAAAAATTTATAAATCCAGGTTTAGCAACAACAATATTATCTACATATTTATTATTTAAGTTATCTTTAATATAACTTGCCAAATCCAAAGGATTTTTATTTAATCTTTTACTAAATTTTAAACATACATTACTAGAAAAATCACCATTTCTTTTATCGTTTGGTATTTCTAATTGTATATCATCTATATTTAAATTTAATAATTTAGATATATTAATCTTAATATCATTTTCTATATTCAATTAAATCACCTCATATTTTATATAAAGTTTACTTTCATAATTTTCAATCATAAATTTTATATCGATAGTATTATCTTTTATTTTTATATGTTTTGTCAACACATTTATATAAATTTTTAAATTATTTTCATTATCAATATAATATGATTCATTATTTTTATTTACACTAAATACATATTTCAATGATGATAACTTATTGTTTTTTAAAAATGTAATTCTATTATTATTCAGTATTAGTGTGATATTATCTTCATTATTTATATACTTAATAATTTTATTTTTTTTATTACCTACATCATCATATATTATTTTATTATTAGTAGTACCATTTAAAAAGTATCCTGTAACTCTAATTTGTTCCAACAAACCACCTCATTTAAATATGTACGCGAAAATTATATCATAGACATAATTCAATATCAACTATTTTTTTAACTTTTATGTAAAGATTATAAATATACAATAAAAAATATAAAAATACAATTGACTTAAATATAAATGTTAGCTA
>CALVSV010000020.1 GCA_944359595.1 uncultured Bacilli bacterium | reverse complement strand
GTCTATTGGCTCCCGGATAAATCTTTATGACAAGAATACACTTATCATCTATTGTTGTAGTAGAAATATCCGGCACTATCTGCGGTTCACACGCATCAGAAATTGCATTTGTTACTCTATCCGTAAGTTCAAAGACATCATCTTTATTTATACCCACTATTGACCTATCATTATCAACACCTATAATAAGTCTTCCGCCGCTTGTATTAGCAAATGCTATAATAGTTTTCATATATGTTTCGCTTTTATCAGGCAGTTTCGATTTAAACTCAAGCGTTTTCGACTCGCCTGCAATAAATTCATCAGTTATCATCATTTTGCCTCTTTCATAATTCATCTAAAAATAGTATATTTCATCATTAGCACAATAACAATACTATCTTTACAAGAAAAAGCTCTTGCCGGATATTAATGCAAGAGCTTTTCATGTTCGATTTTCCTATTTCAATTTCTCAAATCTATATTTCTGCACTACATCAGGATATTTTTCATGGTCGACTTCACTCATAAACATATCCACAGGACGGATATAATCCTTGTAATCACCGTACAAAGCTTTATACACCACGAACTTTTCGCCCGTTTCCGTATGCTCAGCAACGGTTATAATCAAATACTTGTTATTTTTGAAATGCAGCCATATTTCTCCTGCTTTCGGTAATTCTCTATCCATTTTTTCATTCCTACTAAAAATTTAACCTTTATAAATTAAAGGATTTTTTCTATACTTTATATACTCTTTAATAGATTTACTATTTTTCTTAGAAAAATCATATTGTTTTAAATAAAATTCATACACTTCTAATATAAATTTTTCACTTTCTGTTTTAGGTGGATTAATTTTTGTAAATTCATCTATATTTAATTTTATTTTCCCTTCAATAAATTTATTAGCTAAATCAATATTTATATAATATCCATATCCTTCAGAACCTATACTTTCTCTTACAAAATCTCCTAATAGTCTATATACATTTTTCTTATTCATTATAAATATTATATAATTTTTTATTTTCTCGTTTTCATCTTTATAATAATACATTAATCTAGATAAATTTTCTAATCCATAATATTTATCTTCATACAAATTTATTTTTTTCTCTATAATTGTTTCACAAATTTCTTCAAATAAATTTCTGATTATCCGTTGTTTAACTTTCTCAATATCTCTTCTTTCTTTAATAATCGCACCATCTTGAAAGCAATACTGTAATGTATCTATTATTTTCAAGCGTTTATAATCAAATTTTATTAACTTCATCATTTCCATATACTCGTATATATTACATTGTTGTAAGTATTTAAAAATTTTAATAATTATTTTAAATTGAGAACTATATTCCATAAATCTAATAATATTGTTTATCGTTAATATATTTTTATATAAAGCTTTAATTACTACTAATTTGTTTTTTTTGATATCATCTATATAAATACAAAAATCACTAAACCAAAAATACTCATTAGTCAAATAAGAAATGTTAACGCTATCTATCTTTTCTTTTACTAATCTATTTATAAATATTCCATCACTATTTTCTATAATCTTTATAAAATTTTTAACATCGTTAGATATAAATACAAACTCATTTCTTGAATATGAAAAATATAAATCGAAATACATTCCATTTGATATAGATTGTTCTCTTTCTTGTTGTTCATAATCAATCTCACAATAATCGCTTATTATATCTTTTCCTGAATAATATCTACTTACTGTAATAAATAATTCCTCTAATAAAATTCTATATTCATCTCTATTTTTTAAAACATCACAAAAAAATTCTTTTCCTTTTTTATTTATTTCATTTCTATTTATATGAATACTAAAAATTTTTTTATCATATAATTCATTAAAACAAATAAAATATTGTTTATTTTGATATATTTTAATATAAAGTTCATTGTCAAAAAATTTTATAACAGATAATGCAAACATTATTTTCTTTGATAATCCATGTTTAGCTACAAAAGGAATAAATACTGTTGTATTTAACATTCTTTTTAATTGTCTTAAATCACTTATTTTTATTTTTATTAAATCAAAAATATTTTTATACTTACTTATCTCCTGTTCATTTTCTCCATATAGTAATAATATATTTCTAACACAAGTTTCTATTATATGATACAATAAACTTTTTTGAATAGTTGGTACTGCTATTTCAACTTGTATAATTTTTTCTAAATATCTATAATCAATTTTTAATTTATCACTAAATATAGTATTCAATCTTTTTTTATCATAACATATCACATATGTTATTCTTTTTAAATCAAAAATACGACCTATCAATTTAAATAAAAATATTATATTATCAGCATTAGCTCTTTCTATATTATCAATAAAAAACACTATATTTTTATTATTTACTTTTAAAAACATTTCTACTTTTTCTTTTATTTCTTCAATTGAATTTATATTTTCTATAAATATATCACTTATCGTATCTCCAACACCTATTTTTTTTAATGTAATATCTAGTATACGTTTTATTAGTTTTTTATTTTCAAATAAGTTATATTTAACATTAACATTGTTTAATATTTTATTAAACATTTCCATTAACATACTCTGTTGATTATCATATATCCAAGGATCAAAATCATCTATAATTATATAATCATTATTTAATTTTTTTTTAACGTTATTAATTAATGTCGTCTTTCCACTTCCCCATTCCCCATCTAAAGCTAATACAAATGAATTATTAGATTTAGATCCTACTATATTATAATAAATTTGATTAATAATAATACTTCTGTTTAACATATCATAATCAACGTCTTTTTCATCAAGCAATATTATATTATCATCTAAATTTTCAATATCACCTTCATATAAAGATTTTAAATCAATTACATTAGATTTATATTGCTCACTTTTATTTATTGCTTCTTGATATTGTTGTTGCCTATAAATCAAAATTTTTAAAACTAATATTAATAAAGAAACTGTTAGCACTACTTTAAAAACAAGATTATCACTAACATTATTTAAATAAATATCAATAATAGCTATTATACTAAAAAAATATAATATCAAAGCAAATCTATCTATTATATTTATTGTCTTTAATTTCCATGCTTCTAATAACCTCATTTTGATTACAAAAAAGATATTGATTGATATATAACTTAAAATTACTATATATATTGATGATATTTTAATTAATTCACTAATAAAATTATTTTTATCTATTGTAAATACAACAATATATAAGATAACAGATATTATTATTGAATATCCAATTATATTCGATTGCCATAGTTCTTTCAAATATCTCATAAATATTCTCCTATCTTTTAATCACTAAAACCGTATAGTAAACTCCTATACGGTCTTACATTTTACTTTATATTAATTAAAAATCGCTCTAATTGTTTAACTATACGTTTTTGCTCTTTTAATGATGGTAAAGGTACTAATGTTTTTATAATTTTTTCTCTCGAAATATTTGGTTGTGCTCCACCAGCTCCCATTTTTTTAAAATTATCCCTATATGACATTAAATAATAATATAAATATTTATTATAAATTCCATTAAATGGAATACACGCACAGCAAGCCTGATTAGTAGTTGCTTTTATTCCCAAAATAGCTAATTTGCCTATCGTTGCTCCATACATAGCAATTAATATACTTCCAATAGGTTTTAACTTTATAGCTGTTTCTTCAACTGCCAATTCTGTTATATTTTCTGATACTCGCGTCAAAATTTCATCATTTAAATCTCCTGTTTTGACCCACGGTACCTGTCCATTTAAATAATATTTGCTATTTGTTCTATTTGGAGTAGAACCCGCTTCCCATATTCCAATATCTCCTAATCTTACCCA
>CALVSV010000019.1 GCA_944359595.1 uncultured Bacilli bacterium | reverse complement strand
AAAAGGTAAAAAATCTTCAATTAAAAATTTAAAAGAATCAAATGTCTCAATTACATCACGATTTATAATTTGTTTTTCGTCTAAGCCTTTTTCATTAAAATCAATTGATTTAATAATTTTACCACTTTCTTTTTTTTGCTCTTTCACAGTTAACTCATATCTAAATATTGGATTTTGTTTAATAAACAATCTATAACTTTTTTTATCACCTTGATTTTGTAGTTGTTTTCTTTGATCGGTAATTGTACTACTATAGTTATATTCAACACCATCATTATAATTTTTTATTTCGACGACCACATTTTCATACTTTTTGTTCATTAATTGTTTTTGACAATTAAAATACAGTTTATCATATTCTACTTGAAATCTCATAGTATCATCATTCTGATCAATGATAAGCAAACTAGGTTTTTTTCCAAGCTTAACTTTAATCACTTTGGAAATAGCTTGATTTTTTTCTATTATGTCAATATTGTAAATAAAGATATCAGTTTTATTATCATTAGTATCGTTTAATCGCGAATTGATAAAATTAACTGTTTCTGTTTTAATTTCAGTATGAAACTTAAATGCAATAGGTGTAGTTTTATCTTTATTAAATACCCTTATTTTTTTAATATAACCTACCAAGTTGTTATCTTCATCTAAAATTTCAAAATAATCATTATTTTCCTTCTCAACTATACTTAAACCTAATAAATCAGTCAAGATTTTTTCATATTTGATTTGATCCATATTTTATTCCCCCATATCAGTATTAAATATTTTATCAAATTTTTCTCATTTGTCAATCTGAGATTGCTAATTTATTTTTTTATTTTACAAAGTAAAATGGTAGAAGTGACTTGTTAACAAGTTAGAAAAACTTTAAAGCAGCAAAGATAAAGATATTGAGTGCTTTTTGAATAGATAAAAATCAATTTTAATTTTTTTATTTGTAAAAAAATTAATCATGTTGAATGATTAATTAAATAATAAATCTTGAATAATGCTATTTCATTTTTAAGCAAGTTTCGATCATGCTAACTACAACGTTATTAAATGAAGTATTATTTTCTTTAGCAATCTTTTCTATATCTTTGACTAATTCTTCTCTTAAATATAAAGTTTTATATGTAGAAGGATTTTTATCTTTAGTATTCTTTGGTACAAACTTCATTTTATCACCTCGTTATGAATATTTTAATACATTAGAAAAATAAATGATAAATTAGAAATTTCTGTTGTATTTTTCTGTTGTTGATGTTATAATTAAAAATAAGGAGGTGAATAATATGAATCATGAACAAAATAATATTTATGTAGAAAAAGATTTAAAAAGGAGGTTAAAAGATGAAAAAAAGAAAATTTCGAAAGCAAGACAAATTATAGGTTTTGATTATTTAATCACTCTTATATTAGTAAATTTAGCGCCCGAATTGTTTCTTCAATATGTTTTAGTAGATAATTTATCCTTACAGATAATATTAAGTTTAGTTTGGTATATAATTTTACCTTTTGTGGGAGCTTATTTAATAAAATTATGTCATTTTAAAAAATTGAAAAGTTATATAACACAAGAAAATTATAAAAAAATTAGGAATTATTCAATTTTAGATTTAGCAATATTAGGGTTTCTTCATATAGGTTTTCTTTATAGCAGAACTAATTTAATTATATTAATAATTCCATCTTTAATATCTTATGTCTTATCTGCAATATATTTAATTAATGCGATGAATAAATTATCAAAACAAGTATAAAAGTATTCGAATATAAATTTAATTTAAAAGAACTAAAGTAATAAAGGAGCGATACGATGAATAACGATAATCAATTACAAAGCCAACAGCAAACTCAATATAGTAAAAAAAAGAAATATTGGCTGATTCCGGTCTTGATTTTTGCTACTATGATTATATCAAAAGTTATCCAGGGCATATTATTCACACTTGAATTTGAGTCTGATTTCATTAATACGCTATTTAGTACAATATTTTATATTTGTGGATTTGCTGTTATACCTAGTATCATTTTAGCTATTATCTTAAGTGTTAAAAATAAGTGAGGCATATGAATTATTTAGATGAACTAAAAAAAACAAAGAAAAAGATTTGGATAAAGACTATTTTTGTATATATTATAATTTCTTTATTATTCTTTTTACCATGTTTGTATCAGGATTCGCTATCTAATAATATGATCATATACCTTATTATTGGCATTTTTATAGTATGTTTACCAGGATATTTGATTTCAAAATCTATATGTAAAAGAGATATAGAATATTATAAAAAAATATATGCAAAAAATATTACCTTAGAAATTTTAAAAGATAATTTTGGTGAGGTTAAATACAATCCTACTGATGATCTATTACCAAAAGATTTTGCAAAAGTAATAGATAATGCTAAAATTCCTACAATTAATAGCTATAATAATGATGATTATATATCAGCAAAATATAAAAATATACGAATAGAATATGCAGATGTTCGTATGGGTTATATACCGAGGAATAGTGATATGAATGAACACACAAATTTTAAAGGAAAATGGTTAATTTTAAGTTTTAATGAAAATTTTAAATCAAATATTCAAATTGGACCAAAAATTTTTAACGGTAAAAAAACTAAGCAAATGTTAAAAGGAAAAGAATACAAAGAAATTCAAATGACCGATTTGGATTTAGCTGATAAATTAATTATTTATGCAGATCACGAAGAATTTGTATTTAATATTCTTAAATCTAGTATAATTGATATTATTAAAAGATTATATAAAGAAACAAATGGTAAAATATTAGTATTTTTTCTAAATAATCAAATACATATCGGTATTGGAGATAAAAAGAACTTTTTTGAACCGAGCATTTATAGCAAATTTAATTTAGAAAAAGAAAAAAGTAAAATTTCAAATCAAATCAATATTATTATGAAATTGATTGATTGTTGGATTTAAAAAATTAATTGGAGGAAATTTATGAAAAAAGTATTTTTAGGTTTAATGTCTATAAGCTTAATATTAGGATTGGCTTCTGGATGTTCTAACGATAAAGAAAAAGAATTATGTAATAAAATTGATATAATTGATGTACATTCTTTTACCGATGAAAATAATTATGAAGATCTCGCCACAGTTTTAGAAGGACATTATAAAGATTATTGTGATGATTCAGATTCAGAAGTGTGTATAAAACTAGATGAATATATTAAATTAGCAAAAGAAGAGATAAATTTAGAAGATTGTAGTAATCTTGATGACAATCTTGCATACTTATGTGAAAAAGATAATGAATTAGCTATTACGGATAAAAAGATTAGTATAGATTATGTACACGAAGAAATATGGAGTATTTGCAATAATTAAATTGTTTTACCTTATAATAAAAATAATAAAAACCAATTCTAGAAATAAAATTGGTTTTTATTAGTAAAGTTGAAACAAAGATCAACTAGATTTTTCAATGGTGCGAGTGAAGGGACTTGAACCCCCATGCCGTAAGGCGCTAGATCCTAAGTCTAGTGCGTCTGCCAATTTCGCCACACTCGCAAATAGTGGTGGACCCTGTAGGACTCGAACCTACGACCGACCGGTTATGAGCCGGTTGCTCTAACCAACTGAGCTAAGGGTCCGTTCACAGAATATATAATATCATAAAATTAAGAAAGGTGCAATAAAAAAATGTTAGTTTTTGTATATATTCTTTATTTTTTGTATTAAAATCCCTAAATAACTCAAAAATGAGTGTAAAATTAAGTGTAAAGTTTATTTGTACTTGTTGATTTAGTATATATTTTATAGTATTATAATATTGACCAGTGGTAACTGGTGTCAAAAAGTGGGGTGAGTTATATGTTGATGGGTGAATTTAATAATAACATAGACGAGAAATCAAGACTTGTAATTCCATCGAAACTAAGGCAAGAAATAGGAAATGATATTATACTAACAAGAGGTCTTGAAAATTGTTTATTTATTTATTCTAAACAAAACTTTGACAACATAACTTCCCAACTTAATCAATTACCATTTACAAAAAAAGATGCGAGAAATTTTTCTAGATTTTTCTTATCTGGAGCATCACTTACTACTTATGATAAACAAGGTCGTATATTAATACCTGCCCCATTAATAAAATATGCAAATATAAAAAAAGAATGCATAATAATTGGAGTAGGAAATCGTATTGAAATTTGGTCAAAAGATAATTGGGAAAAATTCTTTAATGAAAGTAGTGAAGAACTTTCAGATATTGCTGAAAATCTATTTGATAGTGTAGGTTGATTATGAAACATGTAAGCGTACTTTTAAATGAGGCAATCGATGGATTAAATATACGTGAAGATGGTATATATGTTGATTGTACTTTAGGCTATGCTGGGCATAGTAAAGAAATCCTAAAACGAATAAAGAGGGGAAAATTATTCGCCTTTGATCAAGATATAGATGCGATACTTTACAGCACAAATGTTTTATCTGATGTTGGTGATAACTTTGAAATAATTAAATCAAATTTTATTAATTTAAAAGAAGAATTAAATACACGTGGTATTAAAAATGTTGATGGTATATTATTTGATTTAGGTGTTTCTAGTCCACAATTGGACGAAGAAACTCGGGGGTTTAGTTATCACAATGATGCACCACTAGATATGAGAATGGATAAGGATAATAAATTTAGTGCATATAATGTTGTTAATGAGTATAGTGTAGAACAACTAACAAAAATATTTTTTGAATATGGAGAAGAAAAATATTCAAAAAATATTGCTAAAAAAATTGTAGAATATAGAAAAAATAAGCAGGTAGAAACTACTTTAGAACTAGTTGATATTATAAAGAGTGCGGTTCCTATGAAAAGAATTTTACAATCGCATCCTGCAAAAAAAATATTTCAAGCGATTAGAATTGAAGTGAATAAGGAATTGTATGTAATTGAACATGTATTACCAACAGCTATTGATCTTTTAAATAAAGGTGGTAGAATTTGTGTAATAACATTTCATTCACTAGAAGATAAAATAGTAAAAAGAATATTTAATGAATATAGTAAAGTTGACGATATTGTGAAGGGGCTTCCAGAAATACCAGATGAATATAAACCTAAAATCAAGCTTATTAATAAAAAAGTAATTACACCTAGTGATGATGAACTTAAAAATAATAATAGAAGTAGAAGTGCCAAATTAAGAATAGTGGAAAAGCTATAGAAATGGGTGAATATTATGAAGAAGAAAGTTAAGGTAAGAAAACCTTCTAAGTTTTCTAAGTTAGTTCATATTGTTGCGATTATAATGCTTGTATTAACACCGTTTGTTGTTATAGGTACAAAAGCATTAATATCTAATATTAACTTTGAAGTAGAAGAATTAAAAAACAAAGTGAGTAAACAAGAAAAAACTAACGAAAGCTTAAATATGAAAATAAATGAACTTGCTTCTTTAGAAAATATTCAAGAGGTTGCAAAAGAATATGGATTAGAGTATAATAATGATAATATAAAGATTGTTATGAAATAGGAGGTAATCCTTATTATGAAAAAAAGACAAAAAATTACTAATAGAGTTGTTATGAATATGCCTATTATTTTTACTTGTCTTTTTTTAATTTTGCTTATAATTGTTAGAATAATATATTTATCTATTTCAACAGAAATTGATGGTATTAATACAAAAGAACTTAAGAATAAAAGAAACACTCAAAAAGAAGTGACTTATGCTAATAGAGGAACTATATATGATAGTACTGGTGAAGTTTTAGCTCAAAATGTTGCTAGTTATACTGTAATAGCGTATCTTGATGAATCTAGAAGTGAAAATTCTGAAAAGCCATTACATGTGGTTGATATTCAAGATACTGCAAATAAATTATCCCCAGTTTTAAATATGAGTGTAGAAGAACTAGTAAGATTATTATCAAAAGATGTATATCAAGTTGAATTAGGTCCTGGTGGTAGAGGAATAAATGAAATAAAAAAGGAAGAAATAGAAAATTTAAAATTACCCGGAATAGACTTTGTACAAAGTTATAAAAGATATTATCCTAATGGAGATTTTGCATCATACATACTAGGATATGCAAAAAGTTTAGAAGATGGTAGTATTACAGGCGAAATGGGGTTAGAATCAGAATTTAATGACGAGTTAAGTGGAACAGATGGTTATTTAGAATATCAAAAGGATTTGATGGGATATAAAATCCCAAATACGCCCGAAGTGAAAAAAGATCCAGAAAACGGTAATGATATATATTTGACAATTGATTCAAATATACAACTATTATTAGAACAAGCATTAATAAAAGTGGCGGAAGACGAAAAAGATTTAGAGTGGGCAACTATTACTGTTGCAGATGCAAAAACGGGAGCTATACTTGCATCTTCATCAAGACCTTCTTTTAATCCAAATACAAGGGATATAACATCATATTTAAACCCACTTGTTTCATATGAATTTGAACCCGGTTCAACAATGAAAATTTTTACATATATGGCAGCTATCGAAAAGGGTGTATACGATGGAAATAAAAAATATAAATCTGGAAATGTAGAAGTAGAAGAAGATACAGTTCACGACTGGAATAAACAAGGGTGGGGTGAAATAACTTTAGATCAAGGTTTTGCACTTTCATCTAATACAGCTATAGCTGATATAATGAATAATTATTTGTCTAAACAAGAATTAGAAAACTATTTTAAATTATTAGGATTTGGTAAAAAAACTGGTATAACACTACCTAATGAAGTTACTGGACAAATTAGATTTACATATCCAATCGAAATAGTAAATGCAGGATTTGGTCAAGGGATTACAACAACTCCCATACAACATATTCAAGCACTAACTTCAATAACTAATAATGGAACAACTCTTAGACCATATATTATCGAAAAAATAATTGATTCTGATACTGGAGAAATAATATATAAGGGTTCTAAAAAGGAATTAGAAAAGGTAGCAAACACCGAAACTATAACAAAAATAAAAGATTTGATGGAAAATGTTACACATAACGATCCAAGTGCATGTACTGGATATATGTATAATATTGAAGGATACGATGTAATAGGTAAAACTGGTACTGCTCAAACAGTTGATGAAACCGGAAACTATTCAGAAGATACAACAGTAAAAAGTGTTTCGTTAATATTTCCTAAAGATGATCCAGAAATAATAATATATGCAGCTTATAAAAATACGAGTTCAAATTCCCTTACAACTTCAATGCAAAGTTTAATAGAAGATATAGGAAAATATATGGAAGTTAATGCAGACAAAAATAGTAATAACACTGAATTTAATACTATAAAAATAGAAAATTATATTGGTGATGATAAAAATACTGTAATAACAAAGTTAAATGAAAATGGTATTAATCCAATATTGTTAGGTAACGGAAACAAAATTATAAAACAATATCCATTATCTGGAGTAAAAGTATCAAATTATGATAAATTATTCCTACTTACAGATAGTTATGATGGTAGTATTCCAGATATAAATGGATATTCAAAAAAAGATGTAATTGAGTTCTGTAATTTAACAGAAAAAAATTGCAAAATAAATGGAAACGGATATGTTATAAATTATACTGAAAAAGAAGAAGAAGGAACAAAAGTATTGGAAATAAATTTGGAAAGCAAAAAATAAGTTTACTTAGTATTATAAAAATGATATAATTTAATTGTAAAGATGATCGCGAGAAAAAAAATATCCTTCCCGAACACGAACGTATGTTCGGGGGGGGTATTTTTAGATTTTTAAATAAAAAATACCTTATTTTTTTCTCCTTTAAAGGAGTAAGTTATGAAAAAGAAAAGTGTTATTATATTAGTATTACCATTTATATTAGTTGTTTTGTTAATTAGTGTAAGTTTTGCTTTCTTTAGAAGTGTTACTAAAGTAGATAAGGAACTAGTAATTGGCTCTCTTGAAATTGATTATGTTGAGGGTAGTGAGATTAAAACTAGTCTTAAGCCAATTAAAGAAGATGAAGTATTAGATAAAGCGTATAAACTAGAATTTAGTATAAGTAATATTAATGATGTAGATATTATGAGTGAAGTAAAACTGCATATTAATAATATTTCTGATAATATTAAGAGTGACTTAAAATATAAATTATATGAAAATGATT